>NZ_JAVJNP010000020.1:0-15870 GCF_040217205.1 Coleofasciculus sp. A1-SPW-01
TAGCGATTGGCTTGATTTGAAGAAAACCTAGCTTAATCGCTTAATTAGTTGGGTTTCCTTCGTCAACCCAACCTACAAGCATTACACCGTGGGACTTTGGCTTAATTCATAAGACTTTATTATCACCCTAAGTACGGGAGAGCCTTATGTAACCCTTTGGCTACAGGAATTTCGATCGTTGAAGCTGGTGACAAGATTTGAACTTGCGACCGGCTGATTACAAATCAGCTGCTCTACCACTGAGCTACACCAGCAACTTCGTTTAGCATAACAAATTATATCAGCAGTAGGGAAGGGTTGACACTCCCCAGCATTTATTACCTCCTGCAAGAGGAGGCGATTGAAATCGCTGCTACACAAACTTTCGTTCGCCTGCACGGACTGGGTTATAACGGCGGTAGCGTTCCCCGGATTTGGTATCACAACCGGATTGTCAAACGTTTAGTAGTACGGGTTTTGGCAATAACCGGGCTAGAATCTGCTTGAGTACCATCACCGTCCAATCCACATCAGCTTCTGTGGTTTGTCGCCCCAAGGTCAGGCGAATGCCCCTCAATGCCTCTGATTCAGAGTAGCCCATTGCCGATAAAATCGGACTGGGATTTAGTTTGCCACTATCACAGGCAGAACCCGCACTAATGCCAATCCCAGCCAGATTAAGCTGACGCACCATCGTTTTGCCTGTTACTCCCTCCAATTGAGAGGCTGGGATATTGGTTAGGCAAAAACTAACATGATGAGGTAAGCGGTGTCGAAGCGAACCAGTGGGTTTTAAGTAAGGGATGTCGCTAAGTTGATTAAACAAGCGATCGCGTAACCGAATTAATCGAGGTGTTTCTGTTGTTAGTTCGGCTGTTGCTAATTCAGCGGCGACACCAAATCCTGCGATCGCGGGAACAGCCTGTGTCCCTGAACGCTGTTGCATTTCCTGTCCCCCACCCCACAACAGTGGCACTAATTCAACCCCAGGACGGACATACAGCGCCCCCACTCCTTGAGGTCCATAAATCTTGTGACTTGACATTGACAGCAAATCCACAGGTAACTGTCGCACATCAATGGGCAATCGTCCAGCTACTTGTACCGCATCGGTATGGAACAGTACCCCATGATCCTGAGCAATTTGACCCAATGCTTCAATGGGTTGTAGCGTCCCCACTTCACTTTGACCATAAATTACAGAAACCAATACCGTATTCGGTTGTAGGGCGTCTTCCAAGTCACGGGGATTAACTCGCCCCTCACTATCCACCGACAATCGAGTCACTTGCCATCCCCAGGTTTCCAACCAACGCACCGGTTGAGCGATCGCGGAATGTTCCACGCTAGAAATTACAATATGCTGGGGTGTCTTGTAGTTTTGAGCAATCCCCATAATGGCTAAATTATCTGCCTCTGTACCACCTGAGGTAAAAATCAACCCATCGGCTGGCGCATTAACTAAGCCAGCCACTTGCATTCTCGACTGTTCCACGACAGTGGCAGACCGTTGTCCCCACTCATGTAAGCTAGAGGGATTACCCCACTGCTGAGTCAATACCCCTTGCATCGCCGCGATCGCTTCTGGGCGGGGGGGTGTCGTGGCGCTGTAATCGAGATAGATTTGCATAGTTATAGTGTCATTTGTCTTTCGTCATTTGTCTTATGTCAGGGAATAGGGAACAGGTAAGGTAGAGTTTTGAGTTAACTTCTTCATCTCCCCCATCTCCCCCATCTCCCCCATCTCCCTCATCTTCCCCAGCTCCCTCTACTCGCCGGGTTTATCCACATTGTAGTCCTCGTGGGACAAGACAGCGTAGGGAACCAACAAACTCCCGTAGTCATGACAAATCATCCGGTAGTTACGGGTAACCGGGATACTGACAATCCAGCGATTGTGGCGTAGTCGCTTACCGCCAAACTCTCGGTAGTTCTTTTGTTCTTCCAATCCGGCAATAATCGCACGGGCTTTGACCACGACATGGGTGGGCAAATCCTTTAAATCAATGGGATCGTTGTCAAAAGTAGACTCCCATTCTTGCTTTTGTTGCTTTTTAGCTTCCCGTGCCTTGTTTTCTTGCTCACATCGGTGGCAGGTTTGACCATACCCCTTATGACCGCACGGAAATGTCTTTTTTCGTCTCGACATAGAACGGTGGTATGGGTTTAAACCCTAGACGTGACCATGTTGTCTTCTTGATAGTGATTTCCCCCATTCAGGTTGTGGAAAACGTTATTTAAGTTGTCCATTGTATTTTTATGTTAGTTCAATAGGGACAAATCCTTGAGCCTTATTTCCAACTAAATCAGAAAAACACGGATCAGCCGTTTTAGCCAAATGCCTCAGAGTCCCCTGTACCTAATACTTTCCTAGCTTCTCCGGCTTGCCTCAATCGGTCAATTTCCATTGACAGCCTACTAGGTTTGTGTCCCCATAGATGATAAAAAATAATCAAAGCAATAAATGAATCTAATCGAGATTCAATGACACAATCATACTGGCATCAAGGTATCATCTGGCTTATTGTACTAACTCTGTCCGCTTGTCAACCTCCTCCAGTTCAAGTTCACCGTCCGCCTCCCTTACCGCAAGATCCCTTTGTTCAGGTCTACTTTAACCATTCCCCCTCGACAACCTACAAGGAACCCTATCGCTTAGTGACTCGACCGGGCGATAATTTAGAGCAGATTATTACCCAAGCGATCGCGACGGCTCAATCCACGGTCGATGTTGCGGTTCAAGAGTTACGCTTGCCGCAAATTGCTCAAGCCTTGGTCAAACGACATCAAGCAGGGGTTAGGGTCAGGGTTATCGTAGAAAATACCTACAACCGCCCTTGGAGTGAAGTCTCAGCTCAAGATATCGCTAATCTTCCGCCTCGGGAACGCGATCGCGCTCGAGAGAATTTACGGTTAATTGACCGTAATAACGATGGCAAGCTGACCCCTGCTGAAATTAATCAGCGAGATGCTCTAGTTATTTTACGCAATGCTGGCGTTCCTATCCTAGACGATACTGCTGATGGCTCTCAAGGTAGCGGCTTAATGCACCATAAGTTTGTTGTTGTGGATGGATATACGGTTATAGTGACATCCGCTAACTTTACTACCAGTGATATTCATGGCGACTTTCAAGCACCGGATAGTCGGGGTAATGCCAACAATCTCCTTAAAATTGAGAGTGTGGAATTAGCCAATTCCTTTACGGAAGAATTTAACCAGATGTGGGGAGATGGACCCGGTGGTTTACCCGATAGTCGGTTTGGCGTCAAAAAGTCACAACGCCCTATACAAAAGGTTACACTCGGAGATACTACCCTGGCGGTCAAGTTTTCGCCTACGTCACCGACTCAACCCTGGAGTCAAAGCAGTAATGGTTTCATTGAGCAAATCCTGCAAAGTGCCACCCAAACCATTGAACTGGCATTATTTGTCTTTTCCGAACAGCGATTGGCAGATCAGTTACAAACTGTCCATGAACAGGGCGTCCAAGTTCAGGCGTTAATCGACCCCAGTTTTGCCTATCGCTACTACAGCGAAGGACTGGATTTATTAGGTGTGGCGCTGAGTAATCAATGTCGCTATGAAGCCCGTAATCGTCCTTGGCAAAATCCGATCGCCACAGTCGGTGTTCCCCAACTCCCATCAGGCGATCTGTTACATCATAAGTTTGGGGTGGTAGATCGGGAAATAGTGATTACCGGGTCTCATAATTGGTCAGCATCAGCCAATACTCAAAACGACGAGACGCTGTTAGTGATTGATAGTCATTTAGTCGCTGCCCATTTTGAACGTGAATTTGAACGTCTCTACACGAATGCCATACTGGGGGTTCCGGTGGCGGTGCAGCGAAGGATTCAGAACCAGCAGCAATCCTGTGACCAAATTACTCAGGCAAATGATCCGAACGCCCCAAGTTTTAGGGGGATAGTCAACCTCAACACCGCCACCCAGGATGAACTGGAAACGCTACCCGGAATCGGACCGAAACTGGCTGAGCGAATTATTACCGCGCGATCGCAAAAGCCATTCACGTCATTAGCTGACCTTGACCAGGTTTCAGGTGTCGGACCTCATCTACTCCAGCAGTTAGATGGGCGAGTGACCTGGTAATCCTACCAAATTATCAGGCTATGAAATATTTTCCTTTTTGTAGGGGCGGGTTTTACCGATAACGTTCTGTCGATGTCCGATAACTTAACTAAACCCGCCCTTGTGGGGAAGCAGAGAGATAATTTTGACCGGTGGGTATTTAATAACGCTGAACGACTCGCGCCATTTCCCGCTCATCCTGACGCCGCTTAATGGTTTCACGCTTGTCGTGCAATTTTTTACCCTTACACAGACCCAGACTCACTTTCACTAAGCCTCGCTTCAAATACATTTTTAACGGCACCAGCGTTAACCCCTGTTGTTCTACCTTGCCAACGAGTTTGCTGATTTCCTGCTTGTGCAGCAAAAGTTTACGGGTGCGAACTGGATCGTGATTGAAGTAGAGGCTGCTACTTTGGTACGGCGAGACATGTACGTTCAACAGCCAAGCCTCACCATTGCGAACCAGGGCGTACCCATCTCGCAAATTGACCCGACTCTCGCGAATGGACTTAACTTCTGTCCCTTTTAATTCGATGCCCGCTTCGTAAGT
Organism: Coleofasciculus sp. A1-SPW-01; assembly: GCF_040217205.1. NCBI lineage: Bacteria > Bacillati > Cyanobacteriota > Cyanophyceae > Coleofasciculales > Coleofasciculaceae > Coleofasciculus > Coleofasciculus sp. A1-SPW-01. The sequence goes on from NZ_JAVJNP010000020.1 coordinate 4,625, forward strand.
CTCTAAAATCTCATAGCGGAAGCGTGCTTGCCGATTATCGGCAACAACCTTGAACCCTTTACTTTGATCACTCATACTAATCACCTTAGCGTCTGATACTGGAAATTGTGGTGTTAAACAATCGCCCCAGAAAACCCTCAAAAGGTAAAGTTTTGTTAAAAGGTTGACAATTTCTGGAAAAACCGTAACAATAGATACAGAACAAATGAATCGTTCATCTCTCTAGACATCAGTCAGTTAGCAATTAGCCGTGAAGGATGATTAGGGAGACGGAAGTAGGGGCAACTCCCGAAGGAACGCGCCTCATCTCACTACAGTTACATTACGAGGCGAAGACCATGAAACTTACTTATCGCGGTATCCAATACGATTACAATCCCCCTAAGGTAGAAACTGTCGAATCAAAGGCTGGTGGTAAGTACCGGGGTTGGGACTGGCGATTCCGCAATTTGAAAAATCCGCCAGTGTTACAACCACGAGTCAACCTGCAATATCGCGGCGTTCGTTATCAAACACCGGGGACTGTTGCTAATAATGGTGTTGCGTCAGAAAAAGCACCCACTTTAGTTTCCAGTCAAGATAAAGCTCGTTCTCGGATGAGCAAGCAGCAACGAGTCCTCAAAAACCGTCAGCTTTCGATGTTGTACCGTTCAGCGACAGAAGTTGGATTGGCAACTCGTTAACGGCTGATGGCATTCCAACTGAATTAAAACTAGAGTAGAGATGTTGCATGCAACGTCTCTACTTTTTGCAGTTGGCTTTAAAGCTTAATCTCTAAGGGTTAATGCCAGAAACCAGCCGATAACAAATCCTAAGTCTAACGTGCAGACTAGACTCGCCTAAAATAGCGCCAGATGTACGGAAGCCCCCTACAAGCTAAGGATTCAAATAACGAGACGCCATTTGCATCGCATCAGCAATATCCACATCGCCGTCACCATCTGTATCGAGGAATGAGTTCAACACTGGATTCGAGCCTTCAGGATTTTGGTTATTTGTTCCCGTTTTGAGTAAATTCAGCACTAAGGGAACCAACATGGGTAACAGGGATTGAATGGTAGCAGCATTGAGTCCTGTCCGTTGTTCGGCTTCCTCGACTAACTGTTGGATTTGTGGTGTATTAAAGAGTAAGTTGACCGCTTGATTGTTAGCACCTGTACCACTGAATTGGTTAATAAAGGATTGTGTCTCCTGTTCTCCTTCCGCTTCTCGCTTTTGTTGCAACGCGGGACGGGCATATTTGCCAACGATAGATAAAACGGATTGAATCGTGGAGGGGTCAGCATTGGCACTTTGGCTGAGGTTTTGCACGGTACTGAGGATGCCAGCTAATTGACCCGAACTGGCTTCCTGAGAGGGGTTATTAATCGCACCGAGAATTTGGTTGAATAAACTCATCGTTTTTTGGGCTGTAAAGAGTGTCTCTAATGATAAGCATTATCCATTAAGTATAATTCGTTACTCTTGCCTCACCACACGGTAACGTGGGATCTATCACCCGTGCTGCCAGCTCTCATTGATACTCTCCGCCCATCGCTAAACTATAGTTATAGCACTACGCACTAAGGTTATACCCTCTGCCCTGGAGCCTTCTGAAACCATTATGCCCCTACCCCGCCTACTGACGCTCATTATTGGTCTCAGTATTATTCTGGGGCTAATCCTGTGGCTGATTGACTCGATTAATCGACTCTATTGGTCGTTAAATTCGCCTCTACTGGCAAATTTGCTGGTTTTATTGCTAATTGTCCTACTTATTCTGTTAATTGCCACGTTTGTTTATTACGTTTGGACATTCAGCCGCCCCCAATCCTCATCCCGCAAGCGTCGCCCGACGCCAAAAGTGCCACAGGAAAAAACGGAAGCGGCTTCTGAAACGCTAAAAGCGGTGCGACAGCAGGTGCAGAACATTCAAGATGAGGTAGCCCAGCAAGCCCTGTTGAGTCGATCGCGTGAGATTGAAGCGACGTTAGCCCGTGGAGAACTGTTGGTTGTCATCTTTGGTACGGGTTCATCGGGGAAAACCTCCCTGATTAATGTTCTCATTGGGCAGATGGTGGGTCAAGTGGGCGCACCGATGGGAACCACAGATCAGGGACAAACGTATACGCTAACGTTGAAGGGAATAGAACGGCAGATTTTGATTACCGATACACCCGGTATTTTAGAGGCGGGGGTGGTGGGTACCCAACGGGAACAACTGGCGCGACAACTTGCCACGGAAGCCGATTTATTATTGTTTGTGGTGGATAATGACTTGCGACAGTCGGAGTATGATCCGTTACGTCGTCTAGCGGATATTGGGAAGCGATCGCTGTTGGTGCTGAATAAAACCGATCTCTATACAGAAACCGACAAAGAAACGATTCTAGCCCGGTTACGCCAGCAGGTACGCGGCTTTATTGCTGCATCGGATGTAGTCGCCATTGCCGCCAATCCCCAATCGATACGATTAGACAATGGGGAAGACTTCCAACCTGACCCTGACATCATACCCTTAATCCGCCGTCTGGCGGCGGTGCTACGCGCTGAAGGGCAAGATTTGATTGCGGATAATATTTTACTCCAGTCTCAGCGTTTAGGCGAAGATGCCCGTCGTCTGATTGATCAGCAACGGCGGCGACAGGCGGAGAAAGTGGTGGAACGGTTTCAGTGGATTGGCGCTGGGGTGATTGCGGTTACGCCGTTACCTGTAGTCGATTTATTAGCAACGGCGGCGGTTAATGCCCAGATGGTGGTGGAAATTGGTAGAATTTATGGCTGTGATTTGAATATGGAACGGGGGAGAGAATTAGCGCTGTCTCTGGGAAAAACCTTAGCCAGTTTGGGAATTGTTCAAGGGGCGATGCAACTTCTATCAAGGGCGCTACAATTTCACATCGCTACCTATTTAGTTGGCAAAGCAATTCAAGGGGTAACGGCGGCGTATTTAATCCGAATTGCTGGGAAGAGTTTTATTGAATACTTCCGTCATGACCAAGACTGGGGTGATGGGGGAATGACAGAAGTGGTGGAGCAGCAATTTCAGTTAAACCGTAAGGATGAATTTATGAAAGTATTTATTCAGGACGCGATCGCACGAGTGGTTATGCCCCTGAGAGATGCTTCCAAGGTGAAAGATTTAAGAGATTCTCAACAGGACGACTGGGAACATTAAGGTCATTTGTCATTTGTCATTTCGTTTTTACACGATCACCCTCTTGCATACTGGGATTTTCGCCGACATAAGCGCCAAACTTTCCCTCAATAAGGGATCGAAAGCATTGCCCATTGCCTATGACACACCGAGCGTGTTGCCGAGCGTGTTAGGTAAGCGATGCCCTGAGCCTGTCGAAGGGTCGAGGTGTTCCCTATTCCCTCTCCTCACCACAAGACTTATTCAGCAGACCCTAATTATTCATCACTTGAACGTTCTGTGGTAACTGACTTACCGGGGCGGGAATCATTTCTCCGCGAAAGTCCAAAAGCTGAACCAAGAGAAGGTATGCCAGTGCCAGAAGTATGGAAATGGCTCCAGTAATAATTGCCACAATTTTTGAACGATTCATTGATAAATGGTGACTGGTGAGTAGAAATTGCTGATTAGGAAAAACGGGGAACAGAAAACAGGAAATAGAGAATAGGAAACATTGTGAGTGATACCATATTACGGCTAATCTAAAAGCATAAGCCGCCGCTATTCTCGTTCAATTGTTCCACTAGATGTTTTATTCTACAGCATAAGAGTTGGTCAAGTCGAAACCTTGCTGAATGCAAATTTCTATTCCACCAACGCCCGTTGTCTTATGGTTGCCCCATCCACTCGGAGGTTATGATGGCTCAGGACTACTCCGGTCAAAATCTGCAAGGTCGCTCGTTTCGAGGCAGAACTGACTTGGCAGGTGCTAATTTTAGCCACGCTGACATACGAGGCGCAGATTTTAGCAATGCTATCCTAACGGGGGCAAATTTTAGCTATTGCCAAGCTGGATTGCAGCAACACTGGGCAATGATTCTATTGCTGGTTGCTTTATTTCTATCCACGCTATCGGGTTTTGTTTCCGCCTTGGCGGGTGTGATCACCGGAGCGGCGCTGATTAGTCAGAACCTGATCGAAATCTTAGCGGGTGCGTTTATTCTAATCGCTTTGGGCGTTTTTGTCAGCCTGACGATCCGCCAAGGGCTGATTATGGCGTTAGGGGTTTGGGTTGTGGCAATTGTGGTGGCGGCAATGGTGGCAGTGCTGACAGGAGCTACAGCGGTAGCGGTAACTTTAGTCGCTGCCAGTGCTGGAGCCGTCGCGGCAGCTATTGCCATGGCAGTCGTGGCAGCCGGAGCCGCCGCTGGTGCTGTAGCCGCTGCTAGTGCTGTCGCCATCGTCGCTGCCGGAGCTGGTGTCGTCGCCGCTGCCGGTTCTGTGGTTGTGGTTACGGCTGGGGCATCCGTGGCAGCAGCAACCAGTGCCGCAACAGTGGCGGTGATTGTGGCGGTGGGTGTGGCTGGACTTTCTGCTTATGTAAGCTGGCGAGCCTTAATCGGGGATAAAAACTACGCCTTCATTCGTCGGGTTGCGGTTGCCTTTGCTGCGATTGGGGGAACAAATTTTCAGGGTGCCGATTTAACGGACGCGGATTTCACCCAAGCCCTGCTCAAAAGCACCAATTTTAGACAAGCCAAGGTGACGCGCACTTGCTGGTTTCAAGCCAAAAAACTTGAACTGTCCCGTGTGGGAACAACCTATTTGGATCACCCCAAAATTCGGCAATTAGTGGTTACGGGTGAAGGACAAGAGGAAAACTTTGACAATCTTTGCTTACCGGAAACGAATCTGCGGGGGGCTAATTTAGTCGCGGCGAGTTTCATCAATAGCGATCTTAGCCACGCCAATTTGCAGTCGGCTAACCTAAAGGGGGCGACTCTAAAAAACACCAATTTAGATAGTGCCGATCTAATTGGGGCTTGTCTGGTGGGCGCTTATATTGAAGAATGGAAGATCACAAGGAAAACCAAATTTGATCGGGTGCAGCGTCAGTATATCGTTCGACGATTGGGTCTGAAAAAACGACCGAAACGCTAACCCCTATCCAGAAACGGTTCGGGAAACTTTCCCACCTTAACCAGAGATAAACGTACAATCAAACTGGGCAATGCCATCGTGTTCTGCCGATCTTTACCAAAAGCGGCGGGAAGCCCACCTTCTTTTAGAGGGAGGGAAAACCACTTACCGCCGAGTTCAGAATCATCGTTAATTGTGGATTAGCCATGAATCCTGAATCGGAAATCCCCCTAATTTGGCGGGGGATGAGTTTAACCGGATCTAAGATAGATGTGCGTCACCAGGAGGTTCTATGAATAAAAGACGCGAGATTTTCGCCCCCCACAGCCGTTCAAGGCGTAGACAACGAAGACGACAAATCGCTCTAGTCGCTGGAGTCGGACTCGCAGGTCTAATTTGGGGAGGAACGTTGATCGGGGGAAAGTATACCAGGGGGCTGGGTCAATTGACCATCCGGCTGCCATTTGTGCAGCATAATTCCTTTAACCCAGAAAAACAGAGCGACACGGCGGTTTTGCGACTCGCGTCTTTACCAGCGAACCAGCGAAAAGCTAAACTTGAGGCGATCGCCCAAGGAAAAAATTCCATTGATAAGTCTCGGGCGCGTTATCTTTTGGCAGCGGATTTAATTGCACAAGACAAGGGCAAGGAGGCGCTGCCTTGGTTAGAGGGATTGGAGTTGGACTATCCTGTCCTCGGTGGCTATATCGCAGTTAAACGCGCCCAAGCTTACGAACAGATTGGTGAAAAAACCAAAGCCCTAACGGAATGGCAAAACCTGCTGCAACGTTACGCGGATCAGCCAGTTGCGGCTTATGCGCTTCATGCTCTTTTCTCCCAGGAGTCTCAGTATCAGGAAGAGGAGATCAACTCATTGTCCGCCAATCCGAGTTGGCAAGAGAAAATTCAGCAGATGTATGAACCGCCTGTTGACGATCCCAAATACTGGGAGAAAGCCGTCGCTAACTATCCATCTCATCCGTTGATTCTGGAGTTAGCCGGAGAACGCCTCCAAGAGAATCCCGATCAGCCTGAGTTGATGCTGCTGTTGGCTCGATATGCCTTTGATACCCCAGAGGTTACTCCAGATGTGACACCGATCTTAGACCAATTGGTGGGAAACTATGGTAGGGTAGTTGACTCCGATAATCAACCTCTAATTAAACCAGAGGATTGGCAAATGATCGCGGTGGGTTACTGGCGAGATCGGAAATATGGTCAAGCCAGCGCCGCTTATGCCAAAGCTCCCGAAACATCCAATAATGCCTATTTAGTGGCAAGAGCCCTGAAATTTGCCCAGCAGTACGCGGACGCTAAACGGGCATACAAACAGATGGTGAGTGATTTTCCCGACGCCGAGGAAACACCCGCCGCCCTGGTTGAACTGGCGCAACTGCAACCGGATATTGAGGCAGTTCCCTATCTAGACGAAGTTGTTGAACGCTTCCCGGAACGCGCCGGGGAAGCCCTTTTGGTCAAAGCGGAAACCTTGGAACGCCTAGGGAGTTATCAAGCCGCCGAGGAAGCCCGAAAACAATTGATTGATGAGTATGGCGAGTCTGACGCCGCCGCCGCCTACCGTTGGCAAGTGGCGCGATCGCACGCTGAATCCGGCAATGTCGAGGCAGCATGGGAATGGGCAAAACCGATTACCACCGAAAATCCCCATCGTTTCCTGGCACGTCAGGCGGGATTTTGGGTAGGCAAATGGGCAAGGGAATTGGGACACCGACAGGATGCCCAAGCCGCATTTGAGCAGGTGATTACCAACCACCCCCAGTCTTACTATGCGTGGCGCTCTGCCGTGCAGCTGGGTTGGGATGTGGGCGACTTTAAAACCGTTCGTCAACTTGATCCGAAACTGGTTCTGCCGAAAACCCGACCCCTGTTACCTATGGGTTCAGCCGCCCTCAAAGAACTTTATTTACTGGGTCAAGACGAAGATGCTTGGATACTTTGGAAAGCCGAATTCCAAAATCGCCTCGAACCCACCGTCGCTGAACAGTTTACCGATGGCTTGGTGCAGTTGGCAATCGGAGATTACTTGAGCGGCATTTCTACCATTGCCAGCTTAGAAAATCGGGAGACCCCCAAAGAACAAGCGCAGTACCAAGACTTACGGGAAAAATTCACCTACTGGCAAGCGCTCTATCCCTTTCCTTTCTCAGACAAGATCGCCACCTATTCCCAAAAGCGTGAACTCAATCCTCTATTGGTAACTGCTCTGATTCGCCAAGAATCTCGCTTTGAACCCGATATTCGGTCGGGCGCTGGTGCTGTCGGTTTAATGCAAATGATGCCCAGTACGGGGGAGTGGGCAGCAGAAAATATTGATATGGAGAATTATTCTCTAGAAAATCCAGACGATAACATCAAACTGGGAACCTGGTTTCTGCGAGAAGTTCACCAGTCTTATAACGACAACTCCTTACTCGCGATCGCCAGTTACAACGCGGGTCAAGGGAATTTGTCAAAATGGCTGCAACAAGACAGTGCTGGTGATCCAGATGAGTTTGTTGAATCCATTCCCTTTGATGAAACCAGAGATTATGTGAAGCAGGTGTTTGGTAACTATTGGAATTATTTACGACTGTATGATCCTAAAGTTGCCCAGCAAGTTGCCCAACATTCTCAAAGTCAGTCCACGGCAATGCGTCGATAAGGGCGCGGGAGAGAGATGGGGGAGATGGGGAAGCTGGGGAAGTTGGGGAAGTTGGGGAAGAAAACATTCAATTCATGCTTACGCCCTGTACCAGAAACAGCAATATCCTGATACAGTTGTAACGATAGAACTGTCAATTATGAAATTCAATTAACAGGGAATGGATTCAACTGCTGATTTGCCAGGGGCATTGACTACCCTTGACCAGAGTCCAGTTGTCGCGACTTCTGAGCTAAGGAAAGTCTATCGCACTGGCTTTTGGCTGAATCAAAAAATTGAATCACTGACAAATTGCTCTCTTTCCGTTGCTCCGGGAGAGACATTTGGCTTGCTGGGTCCGAATGGAGCAGGTAAAACGACGCTGTTGAAAATTTTACTGGGGATTGTCCGTCCTACCTCTGGACGGGGTTGGCTGATGGGAAAACCCATTGGCGATCGCGGAGTAAAGCAGCGAATTGGGTATTTGCCAGAAAATCCCTATTTCTATGACTATCTGACAGGTTGGGAATTCTTGCAACTGACCGCTGGGTTGTTTCAAATCCCTAAAAGTCGTCAACGCCAACGCATTCCTCAATTGCTGGAATTAGTTGGATTATCGAAGTCGGCAGCAAAAAAGAAGCAGTTGCGACAGTATTCTAAGGGGATGCTTCAGCGCATCGGTATGGCACAAGCCCTGATTAATGACCCCGATGTCGTGTTTCTGGATGAGCCGATGTCGGGACTCGATCCCATGGGACGCTATCAGATCCGGGAAATTATTCTCTCACTCAAGGAGCAAGGGAAAACCATTTTTTTCAATAGCCATGTTTTATCGGATGTGGAGAAGATATGCGATCGCATTGCAATTCTGGCACAGGGAGAGTTAATTTGTGTTGGCACACTGGATGAACTGTTGGGTGTAGCAACTCATTACCAAGTTCGTGGGAAAGGCGGTAACATCGACATTCTCCAGCGCTGGGTAAAGGAACTGGCATTCGAGGAAGATAGCTGGTACGGTGAACTCAAAGGCGAACCCCAAGAATTTATAGCCAGTCTGCGCCTGATGGGAGCGCAATTAATCGAGATTACCCTAGCCCGTTCCTCGTTAGAGGAATTTTTCATGCAGCAGTTACAGCAGCGGGGGATTGAATCGAGCCATTAGTAGGGGGAGCTGTGTAGAGACGTGCCATGGCACGTCTGGGAGCAGGGGGAGCTGGGGAAGCCAAGGACGAATGACATAAGACATAAGACGAATGACGAATGACCACTAGACAGTGATCTCAGATTTGTTTTAAACTCATAAATTATTTGCTCATTTAAAGATCTACCATAGGTCTGGTGAACCTATTGTCAGGATATACAAAACTCTTAGAAAAACCGTTAATCATTTAGTGAGGGTATCTGGTGCGTTACCAAAGTATCTCTAAAAAAGAAGTCAAACAAAAAACCGTTACCCGTCGCACGGGTGCTTACGCCCTGATGGATAGTCTGAAGCGTCATGGAGTTAACCATATTTTTGGCTATCCCGGTGGTGCAATCCTGCCGATCTATGATGAACTGTATCAGTGGGAAGAACGCGGAGAAATACAGCATTTCTTGGTTCGCCATGAACAGGGTGCAGCTCATGCGGCGGATGGATATGCCCGGGCGACAGGGAAAGTGGGTGTCTGTTTTGCGACATCGGGTCCTGGGGCGACAAACTTAGTGACCGGGATTGCTACCGCCCACATGGATTCGATTCCCTTGGTGGTGGTTACCGGACAGGTGACACGGGCGGCGATTGGTTCGGATGCGTTCCAAGAAACGGATATTTTTGGCATTACCCTGCCGATTGTCAAACATTCTTATGTGGTGCGTGACCCCCGTGATATGGCGTGGATTGTGGCTGAAGCATTCCACATTGCCAATACTGGTCGTCCGGGTCCAGTGTTAATTGATATTCCCAAGGATGTGGGACTAGAAGAATTTGACTACACCCCTGTCGATCCGGGTATGGTTAAGCTGACGGGGTATCGTCCTACGGTTAAGGGAAATCCCCGGCAAATTAATCAGGCGTTGCATCTGATCCATCAGTCGCAGCAACCGTTACTGTATGTCGGCGGCGGTGCGATTACAGCGAATGCCCATAAGCAAGTTAAGCAATTGGCAGAAACGTTCCAAATTCCAGTTACGACAACGCTGATGGGGAAAGGGGCGTTTGATGAATCTCATCCGTTGTCGGTGGGAATGTTGGGAATGCATGGCACGGCTTATGCTAATTTTGCCGTGAGTGAATGTGATTTACTGATTGCTGTAGGTGCGCGGTTTGACGATCGCGTTACTGGGAAGCTGGATCAGTTTGCTTGCCATGCTAAGGTGATTCATATCGATATTGACCCGGCGGAAGTGGGCAAAAACCGCGCCCCCCAAGTGCCAATTGTTGGTGATGTGCAGCAGGTGCTGGCTAAGTTATTACGGCGCTATGAGGAACAGGACATTCTGGCTGATCCGAACCAAACTCAGGTATGGCTGAAGCGGATTCAGCGTTGGCGTCAAGAGTATCCCTTAGAAGCGCCGCAGTATCCCGATACGATTTCGCCGCAAGAGGTGATTGTGGAGTTGGATCGGCAAGCTCCAGATGCTTACTACACCACGGATGTGGGTCAGCATCAGATGTGGGCAGCGCAATTTCTGAAGACGGGACCGCGCCGTTGGATTTCCAGTGCTGGTTTAGGCACAATGGGGTACGGAGTTCCTGCGGCTATGGGTGTTAAGGTTGCTCTCCCGGATCAGCAAGTGGTTTGTGTGGCGGGTGATGCTTCGGTACAAATGAATATTCAGGAGCTAGGGACATTAGCACAGTATGGCATTAGTGTCAAGACTGTGATTATTAACAATGGCTGGCAAGGAATGGTGCGCCAGTGGCAAGAGGCGTTTTTTGGACAGCGGTATTCGTCCTCGAATATGGAAATAGGAATGCCGGATTTTGTGATTCTGTGCCAAGCTTATGGGGTTAAGGGCATGGTGGTGAAGCATCGGGACGAACTTCAGGATGCGATCGCGCAAATGTTGGCTTATGATGGTCCGGTGTTGTTGGATGTCCGCGTCACCAAGAATGAGAATTGTTATCCGATGGTTGCACCGGGTAAGAGTAATGCCCAAATGATCGGATTGCCAGAACGCCGTCAGCAAGAACAGGTGGCGGAGGTGGTTGATTGCAGTAACTGTGGGACTCAGAATCCAACCACAAATCATTTCTGTCCAGTTTGTGGAACGAAACTGTAATCAGTTACTGGGAAATTGGATAGTCAAAAGTCCCTTGCACTTGTGGGGGACTTTTATGAATAATCAAGTAATCTGATAGCTATAGGAATGCCTCCCAAGGTGACTTAGAAGGCGGTGTCGTTCATTACCGAAAAATAGGGTCTAAAGCCTCCCCCTTTTAGGGGTACTTTTAAGATAAATACGCTACCGTATTAGTATGAATTGCCGATATCAATTCAGAATCTATCCCACCCCTGGTCAGCGTCAATCATTGGCGCGGCTATTTGGGTGCGTGCGGGTAGTCTGGAATGATGCTCTTTTCTTGTG
>NZ_JAVJNP010000022.1:0-24264 GCF_040217205.1 Coleofasciculus sp. A1-SPW-01
CTCTATCACACCTAGCCCATGCCATCTTTAGCCCATGCATTACCATGTAGACCTAGGAGGGTTACTGTTATTATAGCGCCAAAAGTTAATTGTAATTTGAAAATTTCGTTCCTCAATTTTCCGCTGTCCATCCTCACCCTATTATCGTTGAGGGTGAGGACTTCCGCGCCTGCGTTAAAAAGACAGAAAAAAACCCAGCCAAACGATTAAAATAAGAAGAAGAAGACTCACGCTCCATCCGTGTCAACTTAAGGTAGAAAAGTAAGCCGTTTGAGTTCCCTCCCCTTTAAACTGAAGTTCCCCCGGCAAAAAAAATGAAACTGCCTTACTGTGCGGCTTGGCGCGATTCTTGAGGAGCTTGAGCGTTAAAACCATTAGAGTATAAGGCTTTAGCCTTGTTTTGGGATACAATCTGTTGATGTTGGGGTCATTAACTTAAATTGCCGAAATGCTTGGTATATCTATATTTGGGCATATTGTGACCCCTTTTTTTCATCTTTTTGTGAAAAATCCGGGAGAATCCCCTGCACGTTTTGGCAGGGGATCGAATTCAACGCTGTTCGATTCTCTTTCCCGTTATTGGTAGGGTCCGGGGGGTCGGTCTTCTTTGAATGAAGATAACCATTCACGAACTTGACCCGCCGCAATATCGCGAGATCCGAGTCCAAACGCCAGCGCGATCGCGACAGCAATTGCGCCTAAGAGTAAGCCAAAGGCTAAATTTACGATGTCGCCAGCGATACCCATTTGTTGCAGCGCCATCGCAGCGGAAAAGGAAATAATCGCAATCCGAGCCGCTTGTGCCAAGATTTGGGATTGGCGCGATCGCGAACTAGTAATCAAGTTAAAGGCAAGATTCGCAAAGTACAAGCCAACCGCAAATACGATTAACCCTGCCAGAATCTGACCCGCGATGACAATAATCCCGGTGACAATCGTGGTTAAGGCTTCAAACTGCAAGACATTCGTTGCAGCAACCGTAGCAAACAAGAGGATAGCAATGAATGCAATAATACCTACCAGTTCTGACGGTGTACGAATGGAGGGAGTTGATTCCGGTTGAACCCGCGTTTCCGGTCCAGTCTCTGGAGTGGGTATGCCTAACTCCGAAGGTTCGGCAGGGGGGGGAGTGGGAGCAGGACGACTGGGGCGGGGTTCCGGTATCCCTATCCAACGATAAACATTATTAAAGCCAATGCTGGCGAGAATATTGGTGACTAAATCCTTGACAAACTGACCGATTACATAAGCAATCAACAGAATCAACGCTGCTGTAAAGATTTTCGGTAGAGCATCGAGAATCTGATTTAACATCGCGATCGCAGGCTCTGAGATTGCCTCAATCTGTAAGGCATTCAGCGCGGCGATGCCGACGGGGATCAAAATTAAGACATAAACCGTCGTGCCAATAATCCAGGACAGTGATTTCCCTCCGGGCGCACTTTGCAGTCCAAATCGCGCTCCGAGTTGATCCGTTCCGGCGGCTGACAACAGATTGGTGACAATGCGCCGCACAACCTGAGCCACTAGCCAACCTGCTGCCGCAATTACAAGGGCTGCCAAGATATCTGGCAAGATTGCCAAAATTTCATTCAGCAACTCCTGCACCGGGCGCAGGGTTCCTTCCAAGCCCAGAGTGCTGAGAATGGAGGGCAGGAATAACAGAAAAATGAACCAGTACAGAGCGTTCCCCATGGTTTCACTTAGGGAAAACTGGTTGGTTTGACGTTGAGTCTCACCTGCTCCAGAACGGGGTGTCTCGTTGACTTGTTCACCCAAGCGCTCATCCAAACCTAATGTCCGTAATCCTCGGGTTGTGATCATCTTGACCAAGCTTGCCAATAACCAAGCCACCCCCAACAGAATTGCCGCTCCGAAAATCTTCGGCAAGAAGATCAGGATTTGGTCGAGGAAATTATTCAGCGGTTGAGAGACGACCTCAAGATTCAAGGTCTGCAGAACCGCTACCACCGTGAAGATGATGATAATCCAGTAAACGGCACCGGCTACCCATTTCTCGATCGGCGGCGCTTCTGCCCCTTGACCACCAGCAAACCACTCGGCAATTTGATTGTCGATACGGGTGCGGTTGAGCAATCCTTTGGTAATTGACTTAGCAATCAAGGCAACGATCCAACCGACAATCAGGATGAGGATCGCGGCAATTAGATTGGGAACGAAGCTACTCAGATTTTGCACAATTCCCTGAACACCAGCCTGAGTTTCTTGGATGGGTGCTGGTGTGTCTTGGGCTAAGAGGGGATGCACCCAAGGGGGCACACCTCCAATTGGGATGATTCCTTGCCAAGGTTGATTCATAGTCTTCCTTATCTAATTACTCTCTAACAGTAAACGCAGTTACACACAATCTGTGACTTTCAGGCTACAACTCATCGAGTATTTATAATCCTCTCAATCCATCGATATCTTTGTCTCCATGTTTTATGTGCTAATTCAAGATTTCTCGCCTCAGAGCGTCATTGCTATCAGTTTCCCACTGATTACGGCGTTACCTCTATCTTTATGGGGAATTTGGGGACAAAAATCAAGCTTATGTTAGTTTTTTACCTCAAATCAGCTTTTTTTGGTGTTCATCAGGGTATCGCATATCTCTTTGTCAAATAGATGGGGCAAGTAACCTTCCGCCCACCCTCATCCATCATCTGGCGTTGCCAAGAGTGTCCTGATCTCCGATTTGCCTCGTCTTCCTCCCTTTCTGCACAATAGAGGAGATTCGATCCGGATTAAGTCAGATACAGCGAGCTGGCGCTGTAGTAATACAAGTCAGATTACCAGCTATTGAGACGCTATTATCGCTTTAAATGTCCAATTCTCAAGTTTTTGAACAATCTATCCCCATAAAAGCCAGTGCCACTACTGTTGAGCGCTGTATCACGGATCTGACACTGATGCACCGCTGGCTCAATCCAGCCCTGCGTTGTTATCCGGTGGGGGAGTGGAGTACAGATATCGGGAGTCGCAGTCGCTTTGTGATTCAAATTCCGCTAGTGCAGCCTACCCTCAACAGCGTTGTTGTGGAACGGGAACCCGGTTTAGTCGTTTGGCAATTTCAAGGATTTTTCCGAGGGCGCGATCGCTGGGAATGTCAACCCACGATTCGAGGTACGAGGCTGCTGAATCGTTTTGAGTTTGAAATTCCCAATCCTCTCGTCAGTTGGGGCTTTAATACCTTTGCCACAAGCTTGACACAGCAGGATATGAAAGCCCAGCTACGCCGCCTGAAACGAGTCGCTGAACAGATGTATCAAGGGACGGATTAATAATTTTAGCAAGTATATTAGATTCAGTGCTAGCCCGAACGCTACTTGCCACTTAATGCATCTTACCCGCTATGACGACGATTCTTCTCACCCTCGGTGTTATCCTACTGACCCTGATTTTATTCATCAGCGAATGGTTGCCCGTTGATATTACCGCACTCACAATTATGGTGCTGCTGATCGTGCTGGGATTAGTCACCCCAGAGGAAGGCATATCTGGGTTTAGTAGTTCCGCCACGATTACCGTGATGGCAATGTTTATTCTCAGTGCAGGAATTGCCCGCACGGGTGCGATTCAAATCGTTAGTGAACTCCTAGTAAAGTGGGGAGGTAAAACATCCTCGCAGCAGATTTTAGCCTTGGGGGTAATTGCGGGTCCGATTAGTGGTGTGATTAATAATACGGCTGTCCTGGCTGTCTTTCTGCCGATTGTGGAAGATTTATGTCGCCAACAGCGGATTTCTCCCTCCAAGCTTCTCATTCCCCTGTCTTATGCCACTATTTTAGGGGGAATGATTACCGTAATTGGCACATCCACCAACATTTTGGCGAGTGGTTTGTCGGATAAATTGGGGTACGGTACATTCAGTTTATTTCAGTTCACCAAATTAGGACTACTCACCTTCACGATTGGCTTAACCTATCTTGTATTAATTGCCCCCCGGCTATTACCCAATAAAAAAGCTGCGGGTAGTGATACTCAAGAGTATGGACTTCAAGACTATGTGAGTGAAATTGTGATTCCACCAGGTTCCAGCTTGGTTGGACAAACGTTACGTTCGACTCAAATTCAGCGTAAATTTGATATGGACGTACTGGAGATCATCCGTAACGAAACCCGTTTTGCCCAACCTCTGGCTGATAAAATATTGCAGCCTGGAGATATTTTAGTTGTTCGGGGTAAACGGGAATGTTTACTGAATATTAAAGCGGAACGGGGGATCGATATTTTGCCCGATGTCCAATTTGGCAAGAAATCCCTCGAAGAAGACTTAACATCTGGGGAAGATACGATCGCAGAAGTCTTAATTTTGTCAAACTCTGATCTAGCCGGCTCTACCCTTAAAGACTTTCGATTTCGGCAACGCTATAACCTGACGGTATTAGCCATTCGTCGTGGACAAGAATTTGTTCGGGAACGGTTGGGGAAAGTTCCCTTACGGTTTGGGGATTTGCTCTTGGTACAAGGACCCAAGCAAAGTTTTGTCGGATTACAAAATAGTCGCGATTTGTTAGTCTTTGAGCAACGAGATATGGAATCGTTACGGCGAGAAAAAGCTGGAATTGCCGTAGCAATTGGTGTGGGTGTTGTTCTAGTTGCAGCGTTTGACCTATTCCCAATTTTGGTTAGTGCCTTGGCGGGAGTGGTTTTAATGGTCGTCACGGGCTGTCTGAAACCAGGGGAAGTGTATAGTGCGGTTCGCTGGGATATTATCTTTCTCTTGGCTGGATTAATTCCGTTGGGAATTGCCATGGAAAATTCGGGAACGACTAAATGGTTAGCCGATAATTTAGTTTCCCTGGGCAGTAGTTTTTCACCCTACTGGATGCTGACGTTTTTCTTTCTGATTACGGCATTATTGACTGAGGTTTTATCCAATAACGCTTCGGTTGTTTTACTTTTACCCATTTCAGTGCAAGTGGCTCAGACGTTGGATCTCAATCCCTTTGCCTTTATGTTTGCTGTCACCTTCGCCGCGTCAAATAGTTTTATGACACCGATTGGTTATCAAACCAATACGATGGTCTACAGTGCAGGAGGTTATCGGTTTTTGGACTTTTTTCGCGTGGGCGCTCCCCTGAGTCTTTTGATGACTGTTGTTATTCCTCCCTTGATTATTCTGCTTTATGGTTTATGACGATTTGTCTTATGTTTTATGTCATTGGGAAGGAGTTAACCCGGATTTGGGATTAAGCTGTTCGGTATTTAGATCGGGAGACTTCAGTCCCAAGGAAGGCAACAGGAAAGAGGCTTCCGTGAGCGTCAGCCGAACAGCAACAGGTAACGCCTGAATACACAATTTAAATGCGTTTTAGCTTACTAAACTCGCCATAACCAAGTAGGATAAGTTTTTGACCCATCAACAATTCACGAAAACATGACAAAAGTACGAATCGGACTGCTATTTGGAGGACGTTCAGGAGAACACGAGGTTTCGATTTGTTCAGCACAAGCGATCGCGAAAGCGTTGAGTACGCCACCGAATACGGAAAAGTACGAGGTTTTACCGATTTATATTCAAAAAGATGGCATCTGGCAACCCCCAGACATCGCCCATCAGGTTTTGGCATCGGGAACGCCTCTAGAAGCCAATGGAGAGGGAAACCTCTGGCAATTTCCACCTCAGGTGGCTGACGTGGAGGTTTGGTTTCCCATCTTGCACGGACCCAATGGCGAAGATGGCACGATTCAAGGCTTGTTAACGTTAATGCAGGTTCCTTGTGTGGGTTCGGGTGTCTTAGGTTCGGCAATGGCAATGGATAAAATTGCCATGAAACAGGTATTTGATCAAGTAGGACTTGCCCAAGTGAAGCATAAGGGATTGAGTCGCGCCCAGGTGTGGTCAAATCCCTGTGTTTTCCCGAAACTGTGTGATCAGATTGAGGAAACGTTGGGGTATCCCTGTTTTGTTAAACCCGCTAATTTGGGATCATCGGTGGGTATTGCCAAAGTGCGATCGCGAAGTGAGTTAGAAACGGCGTTAGATAGTGCAGCCAGTTATGATCGCCGGATTATTGTGGAAGCGGGAGTCGTGGCGCGGGAAGTCGAATGTGCGGTTTTAGGGAATGATAATCCGAAAGCATCTGTGGTGGGTGAAATTAGTTATACCAGCGATTTCTATGACTATGAAACTAAATATACAGAAGGTCGTGCCACGTTATCGATTCCCGCACCATTACCGGATAGTGTGAGTCGTCAGATTCAGGAGATGGCACTCCAAGCATTTGCGGCGGTGGATGCGGCTGGTTTGTCACGGGTGGATTTCTTTTATGTAGAGGCGACAGGGGAGGTTTTGATTAATGAAGTCAATACCTTACCCGGTTTCACCGCCACCAGTATGTATCCGCAACTGTGGGCAGCCACTGGTGTACCATTCCCTCAATTGGTGGATCAGTTGATTGAACTCGCCCAAGAACGGCAAACCTAAGTAGAGGCTGCTGAATAAGTGTTGTGGTGAGGAGGAGCGGGGGAACACCTCGACTTCGCTCGGTGTGTCAGCTGGGGGAGCTGGGGGAGCTGGGGAAGCTGGGGGAGCTGGGGGAGCTGGGGAAGCTGGGGGAGCTGGGGGAGCAAGGGTACATTTTTCCTGAGCAAGGTGATGCCATACATTTACCCCGAATTCGTCATTTGTCATTTGTCATTTGTCATTTGTCATTTGGAAACTGTAGGGGCGACCCGCTTGCTCTAATTTTCAACACCAGTCCATTCAATTGGGTCGGGTCGCCCTTTACTTAAGTCCTTGAGTCAGAATGTGTTTCTCAAGAGGAATGGCAATGAAGCAAGCATTTTTGGATCACCAAAATCCTTGATATGCCGTAGGGTGGGCATTGCCCACCAACCTCAAGTCGGTGACATTCTGCTTAAGATTTTCTATGGATTAGACTCAGGAGGGCAAAGCCAATCTAACAATTCACCCGGAATTTCAGTTTGTCTCCATCTCCAAAACGAGGCGGTTTGACCTGGGGGAAGTTGGCGGGTAGGTGAATGGATGGGAAAAGAAATCGCCGGAAACTGAAGCTGTGCAGTAAATCAGTGCTACCGTGACGTAGGGCGTTGAGATAAGGTGCGATCGCCTTTCCGTTTAGGTTGGCGGTTAAGTCTCGGATCAGGATCGCGGCGAGGCTGTCGAGTTCGGATGGGGTCAGGTTGACCCAACTGGCGTCAAAGTCAGCGTCAGAGTAGGTTTGCAGGCGAGTGAACAGAGGCGCGATCGCGAAATCCTCGCTTGGCTTGTTGATAGCCTTGCTGGTAGGTGAGTTCACCAGGGGGACAGTTTGGTTTTAACATGGTAAAAGTCTCCGTTTATGGGGTAGTCACAAGTCGGCAGGAAGCGTCGGAAACTTGAGGCTCCCCTTGTGACACATTTAGGTTTGTTAGCGGTTGGATAAATAGACATATCGCTGCTGGTGGATTATTTCGAGTCGGGATAATGCCTCTGGTGTATAACGTTGGGCTTCAATGCAGATTGATTGCCAGAGGCGATCGAGGGTGTCGAGGTTAGGGTTGTTGAGGCTTAACTATTGTCAGCTCCAACGATCATGCTGACAATATAGTAAACAAGCTACTCCTGTGTCAATACCCTACTCCGAATTTTCTGACCCTTCCTCGTATCTGAATCCAGCTAGTTGAGCAACCAATTCTAGATGTTTAGAAGTAGACAGAGGCGGCTCATATAGACCAATTTCCCAATTACTGACGGTTTTCTGTCGCACACCCATCCTTTGGGCAAACTCTGCCTGGGTTAAACCCATGTGGCGGCGCAGTGCTTTGATGAGTTCAGCGTTCCATAGCACAGTGTCACCCACGCGCTGAACTTTAAGTTTTGCTGTAGGTTGGCGGAATGTCACCCGTTGTTGCTCGAAATCGACATCCTCAACCCGATATCCGGCTTCCATCCAAGCAGAAGCTTGCAGTGCGCCTTTACTGCGATTGCTCCACCATGCCCGTTTTTTCCGTGCTGAGTCGGGTAAGGTGTCATTCATGAGTTCCTCAATTTCTGCAAAGGTGAGAATGACTTCATCTTGATTACTCTGTTGCAGAAATGCCCAAAGTGGCTGGTACTTGCTATCTGGCTTCATGCGGCAAAACCTCTACGCCCATCAATGTCTGTGGGTTGAGATGTTGGCGGGATTTCTTTTTTGGTGCAGTGGGAAAGGGGCATGAAGCTGTTCTAGGGGACTCTTGACCATCTCTAGGATGCCAGAAAATCTGGGAGTGCGATCGCTCTATCTTGCCAATTTGCCATTAGTAATCGAATCCAGCCTGATCAGCGACTAACAGAAGAGGTGAATGTAGGGGCATCATCCTTGCGCCCTCACCCCCTGCATCTATCCTGATCAGAAACGCTATAATCGCTGTCGCAGTTGTTCTACAAAGCTCGGTTTCAACCTAAATTGAGCGTTAGCCATGCCTTGGATGAGGGTATCGAGTTCTTCTGGCGGTGGCTTCTTTGTTTTCACCCAAGCCTCAAGAATACCTGGCAAAGTCAGATGGGGTTCAACACATGAACATGAATTACGAAATTCTCGGTCAGCGCCTGCGACTAGCGCGTGAGCGATCTCGAATAAGTCAAACTGAAGCCGCTCAAGTTATAGATGTCACGGCGGCGGCTCTAAACCAGTATGAGAGCGGAAAGCGTCGGGTAGATGCTCTTACCTTGGAGCGTCTATCTCGGCTTTACGGAGTACCACTGCGATCGCTATTTGGCGAAGAAACGGTTCAATCCGACTGGGAAGAAGCATTACGGCTTAATTCTGAAACTATTTCTGCTTCTAGTAAGGCGGGAATTGCCCGTTTGATTGAAAAAATTTATGCCCTAGAGCAACTCTACACTCAGACGGATACTCCTTTTCCTGGTGTTTCTCACCCACCTTTTGCCCCGCTTGCCAATCGCCTCTTACTTGAAACCGAGACGGCGGTGTTAGCGGCTCAAAAGGCTCGATATCACTACAACTTGGGAATGGCACCTCTAGTTAATTTGCGAAGCTTCTTAGAGGCTCAAGGATTAATGATATTTATCATTCCCTTTGGTAAGGAACAAAATGCTATATCTGGGCTATTTTTGTCTCATCCCAAACTGGGAAATATTATTGCCATTAACCAAGCCCAGACTGATTCTCGTCTCTCTTTTAGCTTGGCTCATGGATTAGCTCATCGTCTCTATCAATATGACCAACCCGCTATTCTTTGTCACCATGGAGTTACTAATCCGTTAGAATGCTTTGCTGAACGATTTGCGGCTTATTTCCTGATTCCTTCAGCAGCATTGCAGGAACGTTTACATAGTCTGGGAGTAAAACGGGTGAGGCATCCGGCGGAAGTTGTGCATTTAGCCCACTACTTCGGCGTTAGCTATGAAGAAATGTTAGTTCGATTGGATTTGGAACATCAACTCGCAGGTTCTCAGGAAGACTTTAAGCGGATTCAGCCCGCACGTTTATCTCGAAATTTGGGTTATAGTTCTTCGTTTGAGGAGAGTGGAGAGGGTTTTCTTCCTGTAGAAAAACGTTTACCTAGAATTTTCCTAGAACTTGCCTATCGTGCTGTTCTAGCGGACAAGTTATCCCGGCGGCGAGTAGCGGAAATGTTGGGTATTAGCGATATTGAATTGGAGGATCGTCTGTGTACGAATGAGCAAACACTTGAAGAAATTGCCAGTTAATCAAGGGGTGTGTATGGAGTGCGATCGCTCTGTGCTGCAAAAATACCAAAGAGCGAAGAGATGAAAAGTTTGGCTAGAGAAGTTAAGAGGAAGAGAATGAGTGCTGATAACTCTTCATGGTGATCCTTGTAGTGATCCTTGCTCACTGTCTGTTGGGCTTTGACCACTGTAGTAATTTTCTCGAAGAATTTTAGGTTCGGGCAAATCAAATATCTCAGATGGGCTACCTTGAAGAGCAAGATCTCTTGCACCAACAAGCATGGGATCATTTTTGTTGACCGAGAATTTTTAAAAACAATTGATTCTCTAAAAAATAGCTTACTAGATATTTCTTTTGACTCTGAGCAAGAAAATATTTAAGTCAAGTCATTATTCGCGAGTTGCAATCGCGAATAATATTTCTCTCTTTTCCAAAATGGGATGCTCCCAATCAATCATCTGATTACGATTCTTCCCATAAACCCGAAAATCGCTATCTAGGGTTAACACACAACTTCCTTCTAATAGAGTTCAGCGTTGACAATATCGCACAGCACGATGTCTTGCCGTGGAATAGTCACCAATTTCTCAACAACCGCTGAATTTCGACGAATCAGATAGAGAATGCACGTATTCGTATCTAACAGATAAATCACAAAAGTTCCCAAAGCCGCTGCTCATATTCTCCTTGTTCCTCGCGTGTCAATGGTTCCCCTTGCCACTTTCCCGCTGTCCTCTCAAAAAAACCAGGAGACCAGCCCAACTCTTCTGGTGTTAGGATTATATTCATCGCCTCAATACCTCCACGTTGATTCCATTAAAAATTTGAAACCTTTATTGGTGACTACTGCCTTCATTTAATTAATTTTACCAACAACTAATACGTATAGTATATCCAAGATAGTGTTAGGCTTCATCCTGGTTCGTTCACTGAACCGCAAACTCTGTATAAGGGCGAACATCAGGGGGATGAAATCCCAGGACAATTTTATCTTTGGGGATGCCTGCGGCAATCAGATCGTTAGCAATACCGTCTTCTGTACCATCTCGATGAATCCAAATTTTATCGTTAATGATTTCGATGTGAACCAAGCAACCATGTACCCGTTTTTTATTTTGCCATCCCAAGGTTAGAAGTAGGTAATTTTTTTGGTCTTCACTAATAATTAATCGTCTTTGTAAATTTCCGTAAGCATAGGGTATTTGAAAATAATCGTGGAGAATGTCATAAATAATTTGATGGTAGTTATTTAGGGTATCCATCGCACTATTGCCTCCTTCACCGAATCAAACACAATTAAATTCAAACGTTTATTTTCTAACAAAATTCCGCCAATAGGTTCTTCAAAAATATCAGAGAATGTTTCCTCGCGAATAGCCAAATAAAGTTTGCGTTCTGGTTCTAAGCGTTGAAGAATATCGTAATAAAGGATATACTGCCCTAAAGCTTGTTCTAAATTAGCCACTTCAGATAAGCCAACGAAGCTTTTAATTTCAACAGCAATTTTTTGTCCTTGTTTCTCGGCAGCGATAAGTTTTTCAGCTCCTAGATCGATAAATAAATCTTTTTTGCCCCATTCTATGGTAAGTGGATCATTTGTGATAATCCAATCATCTTTGATCAGGGCGTTTTTAACGGTATCATGGTAGATATCTTTAGCTGGCATAAGCTGTCACGCATTTAAATTGGGAATGGGTAGCGAGCAAGATGCAAAGCCTTCGGCATGGCTTCGCTTAACGCACTACAAGGATTTCGGGAGCATCCCAATTTGGCACGTTGGCTCTTTAAATGGGGCTGAAACCCTTGCAATTGCGTTACTTTAGGTAATGCTTTGTCCAAAACGGGATGCTCCCAGGATTTCGCAATTCTTGACATTATGGTTTAAATGCCGAACAGCTTAGAAAGAACTGACTGTTAACCACCCAAAACTACCTGTAAATCCAGTACAAATCCTGGTAAAACCTCTTCCCCTGATAAACTCGTAGGCGACTCTAAAACCTCAACCTCCCGATTAGGTCGATAAATCTCAACCCGTTTATTCTTCGCATCAATCAACCACCCCAAACGCAACCCATTGTCTAAATATTCCTGCATCTTTTTGCGTAAAGGTTCCATATTGTCACTCTTAGAACGCAATTCGATCACAAAATCCGGACACAGTGGTGGAAATGTTTCCTGTTGTTTTGGCGTCAAAGCCTCCCATCGTTCTTGACTCACCCACGATGCATCCGGAGAACGATCTGCACCATTAGGAAGCCGAAATGCTGTCGAAGAATCAAAAGCAACTCCCAAACCAGCCTGACGGTTCCATGATTGAAGCTGAAACGCGATATCAATATTCCGTTTTCCGGTAATTCCCCCAGTGGGTGGCATAATAATTAATTCTCCTATTGCTGTTCGTTCGAGTCGCACGTCGCGATTAGCCGCAGCGAGTTTCTCAAACTGCTCCTGAGTAACTTTTAGGGTTTGTGGGATAATAATTGGAATCATTGTTCGTTACAAGTCAAAAATGCGATCGCCTGTTTTTCTACCTGTGGGCGCACGTCTGTCATTGGTGTCAACTACAGGCGAGAAAATCAATGCTGGCAAGGTTTTAAACTGTGTCTATCTACTCCTCGACATTTCCCCCTCATCCCCTAACCCCAACTCTGGACCCCCCTCATTCCCCCCTTATAGATCCCCCTCCCGTCCCCCTTCAAAAGGGGGAAGCCAGAGGATGCGGGAGCTTTTTTTGCATGGGAGAAGGGGAACTAGACTCTCTTGCTCCCCTCTCCCCAGAGTGGGAGAGGGGCTGGGGGTGAGGGGTTGAGCTTAAGTTGACACGGATGCACGTCTGTGCGCCCCTAGGAGGCTAATTCTTGAATTTATTGATAAATTGACTACCAATGCCACAACCAATGGCAAGCACCACGACAATAATTTGACTGGCAAGATAGTGATGATGGTGAGGATGATCCTCCTGAATCTGGCTGATCGCCTCGATATCAATTCCGCGATCGCTCACCGGAATCGTTAACATATCCCAATGACTATCCTCACCAATCTCCACCTCCCACTCTCCACTGACGGAGTAGTCGGGTTCAAAAACAAACATCCCTTGTTCGTTTGTTCTTCCTTCGATCGGCGCATAGTCTGAACCCGCAGGAGGATGGACAATCACAGGCGCATCTTTAAACGCTTCCCCTGTGCTGAACAGCGATTGAAGTTCCAGGGACTTAATGTTTAAGTTATAGTTTGTTTCTACACCATGGGCGAACGCTTCTCTAGGAAAGCCCAAAAGACTGACAAGTACCAGTAGGACAACAAAGAACTGTTTTACTTTCATTTGATATCTCTGAAAAGGTTGTGATTGATTTTGCCTCATAACGAGGTAGTGACTGAAACAACAGTTATACCAAAGCCAATGACCATGATCACGATCGCACTCAAAATGGATAACTTCTGCAACACTTGATCCGTTTGTGGCAATCGCTCCAGCCACTGGCGAGCATAAATGGCGACGACACCCAAAATAACTAACACTGATGCTAACCCCAGACTAAACCCGCCCACCAGAAATAGCCCATAGCTGATCTGGTGTAGTGCAACGGCACTCAATAACATCACCAATGCAGATGGACAAGGAATTAATCCCCCCGCCATCCCTAATTTAACCAGGGATGAAAGGCTAGTGGGTGAGTGGGCGTGTGTGTGTGAATGGGGATGGGAATGGGAATGCAGCCGCTTTCTCAGCAGGCTCAATCCGACGATACCAATGGTTAACCCGCTCACGAAACTCAGCACCGGATAGGATTGTTCGGGCAAAACGTATTGAGACGCAAACAGCGCGATCGCACCCAAGAGAAAAATACTCAGCGTATGGGTAAAGGTTATCGTTAATCCGAGTAAAACAGCCTGTTGTGGTGTGCCTTGAGAGCCAATAAAATAGGCACTGACGAGGGTTTTACCATGTCCAGGGGACAGTGCATGAACCGCACCGAATCCAAACGCGATCGCAATCCCGATTAAAACCGTGCTTAACGTGGGTTCAGAGGTGATCAGGTTCGGCACAGAGGATGTGTGACTCAAGTGAGCTAAAATACACGCTTGTGACATGAAAACTGGGTGTGTAAGTTAGGTGATTATATCAAAACGGTACACCAGCTTCCCATCAAGTAGGGGCTTGGTAACCAAGCCCCTACAAGTGCTGTACAAAAAAAATGGGCAGTACTGGATTCGAACCAGTGACATCCTGCTTGTAAGGCAGGCGCTCTACCGCTGAGCTAACCGCCCGTGTATGTAACATACTTACTTAGGTTAACACGAAATTACCAAAAATATGCCCTCTGGTCAAATACACGATCGCATTACCTTATGGAGCCTCCCCCTTATAACCGCTGCAACCCGCATCATGACTAGGAATGGGGACTTAACCCTGATCGTATCTGGAGGCTTTTTTTTTAGTGGACTCATGTTCAGCCCCGACTTAGATCTCTACTCACGCCCCTTTAAACGCTGGGGGTGGCTACGCTGGATTTGGCTACCCTACCAAAAGGTAATGCGCCACCGCTCTATTTTTTCCCACGGCTTTATCCTGGGGACGACGATTCGTATCCTTTATCTGGGGAGTTGGATCATCGCCCTAGCGGGAATCGGATTAGTGATTATGTACTTATTCCAAGCTGTACCCTGGACTGGGGAAGAGTTGAAACAACAAATCACGCGATCGCTCCTCGATTATCAAGCCCACTGGATTGCCTTATTTATCGGCTTAGAACTCGGCGCTATCATCCACTCCATCAGTGATTGGACGAGTTCCACCTACAAGCGCTACCAGCGTCAAAAGCAAAAGCCGCGCCGTAAATCCACTAAACGCAAACGAACCTCAACTCGACGAACTTGACGCTTCTGGGATCTAACAACCATGACTCTAGAAAACAAAATTGCTCAACTGTTTCAGATGGATGAAGCCACATGGACACATCATGCTAATCCCTGGAGTGTCTGGACTGCTGATAACTCTCAATCAATTCAAACGTTTTACCCTAATTAACCCAGCCTTAAATCGATGACGCTTGTGCTTGCTGAATACGTTCTGCCCAAAATTCATTTTGGTCTAACGTCAGGACAATTTTCTGGTAGGGTTCATCCTGTAGCCCTAGCACCAAGTAATTGCGATCGCTAGTCACATACCAAAATTCTTTCCCTCTGGAACTGTAGTAAGTTCCCGCCTTAATCACTCCCGGTAACGCTGTACCAGGGGCGCGGATTTCTGTCCAACTGCTTGGGGGTTCATCAGTGGTGACACTGGTAATATGGTTGAGGGGGATTTCCCATACTTTATCTAAGGTAAACGCCCAGAGTTGCTCATACCATTCCAGTTCGATGCGGAGTTTTTGATCAACAATATTTAGATTCATAGTTACCGGATAGAATCGAATCGCTTGAGGGATTGTCCCTATAGCTTAACCAAAATGCCTGCATTCTCGACCCCTTACATAAGGCATAAGACAAATGACGAATGACAAAGGACAAATGACAAATGCCCTACAACAGCTTATCGATGTGGTTGCCCAGTTGCGATCGCCCGATGGGGGGTGTCCTTGGGATCTTGCCCAAACGCCGGAGACGTTGACCCCTTATGTGATCGAAGAAGCTTATGAAGTGGTGGATGCGATTCGCAGTGGCAATCCCCAAGCCATTGCCGAAGAATTGGGCGATTTACTGCTTCAGGTCGTCTTACAAGCCCAAATAGCCGCCGAAGTCGGTGACTTTACCCTCAAAGAGGTGGCGGATGGCATTACCGAAAAACTGATCCGTCGTCATCCTCACGTCTTCGGTGATGTCAATGTGCAAGATGCCGAAGAAGTCCGTTACAATTGGGAGCAAATCAAAGCCGCTGAAAAAGGGGAAACCCCAGCCGAGGCACAACGGTTGAGTCGCAAACTCCAGGGATACGCCCGGAAACTCCCCCCCTTAATGGCAGGGATGAAAATGTCTCAAAAAGCCGCCGCCGCTGGGTTTGAATGGAATGATGTGGATGGGGTTTGGGCAAAATTTGATGAAGAATTAGCGGAATTCCATCAGGCAATTGCCCAGGAAGGGAAAGAGGAGCAGCAGGCAGAACTGGGGGACTTATTGTTTACACTAATTAATGTCGCCCGTTGGTATGATCTTGACCCAGCCACAGCGCTGCAAGACACCAACCAACGGTTTATCCAGCGTCTGTCGGGTATGGAAGCGATCGCGACTCGTTCCTTGTCTGAGTATAGCCTTGATGAATTAGAACAGCTTTGGCAGCAAGCGAAAGCCGCATTGAAGCAGTCACAGATGAGGGAGAGGGGGTTGTAGAGACGTATTGTTGCCCAAAATTGGGTAGAGATTTGTCCTGATAGAATCGGTCCTCCAAGAGTATGTATACTTTATTGGTATACCTATCCAGCCAAAAACCACAGCTAGGTAGGTGAGAGAGATAGCCGCCAGTTAGGTGGTGGAAAGCCTGTGGACTGGTTGAGTGCCGTCACCGCCAGAGTGAAGCAGGAAATAAGCGCTAAGGATGTCCACTTGTGGACAACTTTGGGTAAATCTTATGTAACGGTCTAGCACTCGCGCTTTTGACGTGGAATCGCCTGAAACTGTTTTGTTTGAATTCAACTCGATAGATGAAGCCCTAGCCGATCTCAAAGCCGGTCGCGCTTTGGTTGTGGTTGACGATGAAAACCGGGAGAACGAAGGGGACGTAATTTGCGCTGCCCAATTTGCTACACCGGATATGATTAATTTCATGGCGGTGGAAGCCAGGGGCTTGATTTGTCTGGCGCTGATGGGAGAACGCCTCGATGCCCTCGATTTGCCGTTGATGGTTACCAAAAATACCGATAGCAATCAAACCGCGTTCACGATTAGTATTGATGCAGCATCCCATCTGGGCGTGACAACAGGGATCTCGGCAGAAGATCGGGCGCGAACGATCCAAATTGCGATTAATCCCCACACTAAACCCTGTGATTTACGACGTCCGGGTCATATTTTCCCAATCCGCGCCAGAGAAGGAGGTGTCCTCAAACGGGCGGGTCATACGGAGGCGGCGGTGGATTTACCGCGATTGGCAGGTTTATACCCAGCCGGGGTGATCTGTGAGATCCAAAATCCCGATGGGTCGATGGCGCGTTTGCCGCAGTTGATTCAGTATGCCAAGCAGCATAATCTTAAACTGATTAGCATTGCCGATTTAATTAGTTATCGCCTGGAACACGATCGCTTTGTCTACCGGGAAACGGTGGCTAAATTGCCGACAGAGTTCGGCACGTTTAAAATTTATGGCTATCGCAATACCTTGGACAAAACAGAACATGTGGCAATTGTCAAGGGAGATCCGGACACGTTCCAAGACCAACCGGTGATGGTACGGATGCACTCAGAATGCCTGACGGGAGATGCTTTGGGTTCCCTACGCTGTGATTGTCGTCAGCAACTGGAAGCCGCGTTAAAAATGATTGAGGCGGCGGGTCAAGGGGTGCTGGTGTATTTGCGCCAAGAGGGACGCGGGATTGGTTTGGTGAATAAGTTGAAAGCCTATTCCCTCCAGGATATGGGATTGGATACGGTGGAAGCGAATGAACGCTTGGGATTTCCGGCGGATCTGCGTAACTATGGGATGGGGGCGCAGATGCTTAATGATATTGGCGTCAAAAAAATTCGCCTGATTACCAATAATCCGCGTAAGATTGCTGGATTAAGGGGATATGGGATTGAGGTGGTCGATCGCGTCCCCCTGTTGATTGAATCCAATGACTATAATTCGATCTATTTAGCAACCAAGGCACAGAAACTGGGTCATCTGTTGCTACAAACCTATTTAGTTACCGTGGGAATTCAGTGGTTAGATGCGCCTCAACCGGTGACAGAACGGTATGAACGACTGGAAAAGCTGCGACATTTAGCAGCAAGCCATAACCTATTGTTACAGGAAGAAGCCCGTCCGGTGGCGATCGCACTGTTTGGGAAACCGTCCTTAATTGTTCACCTGGGCTTTGATCAAGCTAATCTGGCAGAACCAGACTGGTACAAGGATAGTAATCATCCTTACTGCGTTGCGATCGCGAAAATCTTAGATACACTCAGCACTTGGTCGCAACTGGGACGTCTAGAATTTCTAGTGTCTACTGGGGTCGATCCCTTGCTTAGTTTACAAGTTCAGCTTGATCGGCAAATGTACTCATTGAGTCAGTGTCCCTCCCGCGTATTTGAGCATTTAACCACGCAAAAAATCTACAGTTTTGAGCGGTAAGGGTTATTGGTCTTATGTCTTATGTCTTATGTCCTTTGTTAAAGAGTTATTTAAGTATTCTTGCATAGCATTGCCATAACCCGTTGTCAACCCGTATTTTTGACGATTTATGGAAACTAGAAACAGGAAATTACTGAATTTTACGGATTTTTTATTGGTGTCCTTGAATCTACAATTGAAATCAAACAGAAAATGCTGAGTCTCTCCCGGTAAGCTATTGATAGCTACCGGGGGATTTTGTATAAAAAAATATAGTGGTTTGCGACTTGGGCGGATAGGGAACGGGTTGTGGTATAGCAGGTCGCTAGGCGTGTATTTACAACTCCCTTCTCTGAAGCTGAGTCCAGATGGGATGTTCGTACAAACATAACCCAAAGGTAACTATAAATGGTAACATTACAACTCAAACAGTTAAGTGTTCCTCTAGGACAGCGGATTATTTTGACTGATGTAAACTGGTCAAAATTCGAGGATATTTTGCAAGAACTTGGTGAAAAACGAGCGACTAGAGTAGCTTACTATCACAGTCAATTAGAAATTAGGATGCCATTACCAGAACATGAGTTTGATAAAGAAATTATTGGTGACATGGTAAAGATTTTGCTAGAAGAATTGGAGGTTGACCGCGAATGTTACGGTTCAACGACGTTCAAGCGCCAGGATATGGCAGCAGGAATCGAGCCAGATAATTGTTTTTATATTCAAAATCATCGTTTAATGATTGGCAAAAGACGATTAGATTTAACTGTAGATCCACCCCCGGATTTAGCGATTGAGGTTGATGTTACTTCCAAAACACAACTGAGTGCTTATGCGGCTTTGGGAGTGCCGGAGTTATGGCAGTTTTATCAGGGAACTTTAAAAATTAATGTACTGCAAGCGGGTAATTATGTTGAATCTTCTTTAAGTCCTACTTTTGAGAATTTCCCGATGATTGAGGGGGTTTCACAATTTGTCCAAATGAGTTTAACGCAAGGTTCAAGTGCTGCTTTAAGAGCTTTTCGGAAGTGGATTCGGGAGAGAATTGAACGATGATATAGCGCTAGGCAATAGGCAATAGGCAATAGTAGTGCTATACCTAATCCGGGCGGGTTTAGTCACATTTTGTGTGCAACCAGAAAGATAGTCGTTAAACCCGCCCCTACATAGACGCCAGGTGGGTATATAATCTACATTGTCGGTTTGGGATTTAAAACTGATGGTTTGCTAAACCAGCAGGATAAGATTGCGCCGAACGTTGGACAATACGACTATCAAGCTTTTGGGCAACATCGCCAACTTGAATTAATGGCATTTGTCCATTTACGTACATTACCCCTGTAAATGCAACCATTCCACCTCGACGAAAGGTTGCCATGTCTAATTGTAGAGGGGTTCCTTCCATATCGATGCCTAAGGTAAAGCCTGTTGAAGTATCCGCTACGTTATTCAATTCTGGGAGGGGTTTGTATTCCAAAACATTGATTTCTCCCATCCCTTGCAATCGTTGCTTCAGTTGGCTAACCAGTAACTGTTGAATTTCGGGTTGTTGTAACTGCTGTACATTAGTATCAAAGTTTACCCAATCTTGTTCGCTAAGGGGACTGGTAAATCCTAGAACAATTTGGAAGCTTTCGGGATTGACAAAGGCGAATAAATTTTCTGGGTTCAGGTTGGCTTCTTGGAATTGCTGGGTTAACAGTCTAAATTGAGAGGCAAGTGAGGCGGTTAATTCGGGGGGAAGT
Source organism: Coleofasciculus sp. A1-SPW-01 (assembly GCF_040217205.1). Lineage (NCBI taxonomy): Bacteria > Bacillati > Cyanobacteriota > Cyanophyceae > Coleofasciculales > Coleofasciculaceae > Coleofasciculus > Coleofasciculus sp. A1-SPW-01. Next base: position 19,638 of record NZ_JAVJNP010000022.1, read on the forward strand.
TCCTGGAACCCCTCAGGTAAGTCTTCGAGTAACAGCTTGATATTGGTAGAGGTGGAGGCTTGGGAAAGGGTTTGGGGAACCGTTGAGGATGCAGTGGAGACTGGAGTTAGGGGTATATCAGCATTAACGGGATTGCCGGTGAATAGGATTCCACTCAACAAGCCTAAGCTTAAGGAAATTCTCTTGATCATCTTACAATCAGCAAGGGGACTCCCGCTATGGTAGCAAAATTAAGGAGTCCTTTGTCCTTTGTCCTTTGTTAGGATAATGTTCTCTGGGAAATAACTACGGGTATGATAGACAAATTATACAGCCGGACATACTATGATGCGATTTAAATTTTCTCAGGTATCTCTATCAAAGTTAGCGATTACGGCGGCACTTGCTTTTTTTTGTGTGGCTTTAATTTTAGGCTTACATCGACACTATACTTTTTACTCGTCCTACGACCAAGGTATTTTTAATCAAGTCTTCTGGAATAACCTGCACGGACGTTTTTTTGAGAGTTCCTTATCCTCGCAACTTTCAACGAATGTGGTTCATCAGGGGGAGGTTCCTAGGGTTGATTATCATCGGTTGGGACAACATTTTACGCCAGCGTTGTTACTTTGGTTACCCCTGTATGCTTTATTTCCTACACCCGCCACGTTAACTGTATTGCAGGTAACATTCGTCACGGTGGCGGGTTTAGTTCTGTATGTTCTCGCACGAGAGTATTTAGAACCACCATTAGCTGGGATGATTACGGTTAGCTTTTACTGTGCGAATGCGGTTATTGGTCCAACGTTATCGAACTTTCACGATATTTCCCAGATTCCCCTATTGGTTTTTGGACTGCTGCTAGCGATGGAAAAACGCTGCTGGTGGCTGTTTTGGGTATTAGGCGTGTTACTTTTAGCCGTGCGCGAAGATGCGGGAATCGGCTTGTTTGGTGTGGGAGTCTACCTAATCCTAAGTCGGCGCTATCCCAGGATTGGGTTAGTGGTTTGTAGCTTAAGTTTTGGCTATATAATTCTACTGACGAATCTAGTTATGCCGTTATTTTCTGAGGATATTTCCCAGCGGTTTATGATGGAACGATTCGGTCAATATGCTTCAGGGGATGAGGCGTCTACGTTAGAAATTATCTGGGGAATGGTGAGTAATCCGGGACGAGTGTTGGTGGAATTAGTGACACCCTTTGGTCGCACGTTGAATTATTTATTGGGGCAATGGTTACCGTTGGCGTTTGTACCAGCGATTTCACCCGCCTCTTGGATGATAGCGGGATTTCCCTTACTTAAGTTGTTTTTAGGTCAGGGAGAATCGGTACTGGCGATTAATATTCGCTATGCGATGACGGTGGTGCCAGGGTTGTTTTATGGGGCGATTCTCTGGTGGGCACAGCATCAAGATTTATATAAGCGATCGCTGTTTCGATATTTTTGGATTTTTTGTATTACTTTAACGCTTATTTTTTCCTATACCTCCAGTGCTTCGGCGTTAAATCGGGCGTTTTATTTTATGCTACCGGATTCCTTTGATCCGTGGGTACATATCTCATTACCCCAACAGTGGAACCATGTGCAACAAATGCGTCCTTTAGTTGCCCAAATTCCACCGGATGCCAGTGTTTCGGCGACAACTTATATTATTCCTCATCTCTCTAGTCGCCGTGAAATTATCCGCTTACCGGATTTAAGGTTACGTAATGATCAGCAAGAGGTTATTAATGTAGACTATATGATTGCTGATCTTTGGCGGTTAAAGCAGTATCAGGTAGCTTTTGATCAGGAACGAGGACTCTTGAAGTCGCTAGTATCGCTCATTGATCAGGTAACGGCAAAGCAGGAGTATGGCATTATTGGGTTTGAGGATGGGGTGATTTTATTGCAGAAAGGGGTAGACTCTAATTCTGAGGCTATGGGAAAATGGCTGGTGTTTCGGAAACAGTTGGTTAACCGTTTATCCTGATAAAAAGTCTGATGCAGGATATCGTTGACATTCTCACCGACCTAAAAGGATCGGTGATGCCCTACCAGTCAAACAGGGATAACTGAATGTACTTTTGTCAAATTCCTTCTTGTAGGGGCGACCCGCTTGGTTTAATTAACAACACCACTCTATTCAATGCGATCGGGTCGCCCTGTCCTCAATTTAAAGCGAAGACCGCGCAACTGTATAAAGAGAATTATTTGGGTTGAGTCACGGTGCGATCGCGCCCTATTTCTTCCCTCCCATCCAGTCACTGGTTCCTCAATTTGTTGGCTTAAGTAGAGATTCGGTGATCTGTGTCTTATGCGATCGCACTTCCTCTAACTCCTGCTGAGTTGCATTCCCATTCCCCCCAGTTGTCCCTTTTTGATTAAAACTCAGATGCATAAAAATGGTTGTTTGTCAAATTTGCCTCGGTCTGAGTCAAGAAAATTGGGTAATGTAAGATGCTTGTCGTGTTTCAAGTTTGCCGCAGCGATACGGGATAAAATAACGTATTTATAAGGGTTTGAAGCGTTTAAGGTTAAAAAATTGCCATAAAAATAACACAATACAGGATTAAGTTAACATTGTACTACAACCTCAAACCCCGATCAAATCAGGATTGACCCGTGACGTTTTCTGCCCTGTTAAATTTGATTAACTTTAAATGATTAAAACCTAAGCGTAAAAACTAAAAGTTTTGCTTATCTCAGTCGGGTGGTGGAAATAAACAGGTGCAGACTAGACTTGGGAGTGATGCTTCCCCGTCTTCCTGGGAGTGGGAAGAAGTTAGGGGATAAGGGGGAAACGTGCGATCGCGTGGCTTAGATCAGGATAGATACGATTGGGCGATCGGGTCTTACTATATAGATAAGATCAAGCAACCATAGACCCTTTACCCTTCCCGGATACCACAACCCAAACCCCGATAATTTTCCTGTAGGGGCGACCCGCTTGGTTTAATCAACAACACCATTCCATTCAATGCGATCGGGTCGCCCTGTCCTGGCTTTGTTTTGGATTTACCTACGTTCTGAGGTATGAACGGATTTGATTAGATAAGAAAATCATGCCATACAGTCAATTCACGACTCTTGCTAAAGCCAAAGAAGCCTTCAATCTCACGACAGTAGAAGGGATTAGATTTTTGCCGGAAATTGACCCAATTCAACCCAGTTCTACCTTAGCCGCCATTCTGGACGAAAATCTCCCTCTCGCCGTGGCTACAGGGAGTGAAAAAGCCAGATCTGAATTAATTATTAGCCCAGTTTTAGTGGAAGTGCGGCGCATTTTAAACCGTCAAATTAGTTTATTTTCTGGCGAAGACTTTAACGTCGATGAATCACTGGGACTTAATGGGCGTTGTGACTTCCTGATCAGTCGTTCCCCCGAACTTTTAGACATTGAAGCCCCGGCGGTTGTGATTGTGGAGGCGAAACAAGCTAACCTTAAATCGGGAATTGGTCAATGTGTGGCGGAAATGGTGGCTGCCCAGAAATTTAATATCGCTAAGGAAAAACCGCTTCCCTGTATCTATGGTACAGTTAGTAATGGTAACCAATGGCAATTTCTCAAACTGGAAGCCACTACTGTCACAATTGATTTAATCGTTTATCCCCTCCCACCCGTTGAGCAAATTTTAGCCTTTTTGGTGTGGATGATACAGCAGGAATAAAGGCACAAGGAAGAAGACAGCAACTATAGGAAAGGGTTCAAAGCGTTTAATAGAGTAAGCTTTAGCTTACTTAAGCTTTCAGCCGGAAATTTATTTCCTGGCATCTAACTTAGGAGACAAACGATATCTCTTGAAAAGATTCTACTTCGGGTACGTCAGACCAAGATGCGGTTCCCTCGCGCTTGACATGAACCACTCGTAACCCTTTCTCTCGCGCCGCAACTAATTCAGCGGGAACGTCGGAAAAGAAGACAATTTTATTGGGGGCTAATCCTAGAACCTCGATAATCTGTTCGTAACTCATCGCTTCTTTTTTACTCCCCGTGGTTAAATCGAAATAGTTAGAAAAGAGTGGGGTTAAATCTCCTTCGACTGTGTGGCTGAAGAACATTTTTTGAGTCGCCATCGAACCCGATGAATATATGCCTAATTTTAACCCCGATCGCGCCCATTCTTCTAACTTTGGCTTGACATCAGGGTAAAGATGTGATTTAAATGCCTCTGTCTCGAATCCCTCTTTCCAAATTAGTCCTTGAATCGATTTCAGGGCGGGGTGTTTGCGATCGCGATCAATCCAGTGGAGTAACGTGGCGATCGCGCCCTCTAAATCAATCTCTTGTCCTTGTTCAGCTTTAACCGTCTGCTGCGTCAGGTTAATCGCCTCAACCACCTCGTCTAAATTCTGATGGCTTAAAACAAACTGTTCCAACCGTTCTCTAGAGTAAGGAAACATCACCTTATGGACAAATTGAATATCAGAGGTTGTGCCTTCAATATCCAACAAAATAGACTTGACATCGGTTAGGGTAAAACTCATCCAATCCTTAACTCCAATAAACGGCACTCGAACAGAAAGGTTCTCCCGTACTTAGGGTGATAATAAAGTCTTATGAATTAAGCCAAAGTCCCACGGTGTAATGCTTGTAGGTTGGGTTGACGAAGGAAACCCAACTAATTAAGCGATTAAGCTAGGTTTTCTTCAAATCAAGCCAATCG
>NZ_JAVJNP010000023.1:0-140891 GCF_040217205.1 Coleofasciculus sp. A1-SPW-01
GAACAGATCAAGAAATATGTCGAACAGCAAGCAACTCCAGAATTATAAGGATTCGCTGTCGCTCAGTTTTATACTGGTCGGCATTCCCCACCCGTTAACCCTACGGGTATAACGGGCGACCCCTGCCGACATTTAGTTGGGCAAACCTGAGTAACGCTAATTTGAGCCAAGCTAATTTTACCGAAGCTAATCTCGTTGGCGCAAATCTAATGGGAGCAGACTTGAGTGACGCCAACTTGAGGGGCGCTAAACTAAAAGGAGTCAAGCTGACCGATGCTAATCTAGACAATGCCGATTATGATGAGCATACAGACTTTCCAGTTGGATTTAGTGATTACGATAAATTAAGAAAAAACCTGTAGGGGCGGGTTTCATCATGACGAATGACGAATGACATAAGACGAATGACATAAGACGAATGACAAATGACATAAGACGAATGACGAATGACGAATGACAAATGACAAATGACGAATGACGAATGACAAATGACTAATACCTTCAATCCCCATCAAACCTTAATCGAACAATTAGATTTAATGATCCGGGCGCGTTATCCGTTACTTTATATCGTAGCGGTTGAAGAAGAACCCGTGGAAGAAGTATTACTTTCAGTGGCTGTGCAATCCCAACCCGAACGCCAAGTTTTACTCTGGGATATTGTGCGGGGATGGGAGGATAATGGGGCGGATAAGGGTTCAGTGATGGGAGCACTGCATCGGATTCGCAAGACTGATCCTCAAGAAAATAGCTTATTTGTCCTCCGAGATCTACATTTTATCTTAAAAAATCCGCAGAGCGATCGCAATGCGCCCGTGATCCGAGAATTGAAGAATCTAACCAAGGAACTTAAGCGTTCTCGCAAAACCTTAATCCTCACCAGTCATACCTTAGAAGTCCCAGCAGAATTGAGTGAGGAAGTTACGGTTATTGATTTTCCCTTGCCTAATGCTCAGGAAATTGATTATCTGATTAATATTCTGGTCAAACCCGAAAACTTAAACGTATCTGGATTAGCCAGGGAACAGTTAGTTAAAGCCTGTCAAGGATTAAGTCGTGCCAGAATTGCCCGGGTATTGGCAAAGGCATTAGCCGCTAAACAACAGGTAAATGAAACAGATATTGATGGCGTATTAGGGGAGAAAAAACAAGCGATTCGCCAAACGGGAATTTTAGACTTTTTTACGGTTCAGGAATCGTTAAAAAATGTTGGCGGATTGGAGAATCTCAAGCAATGGGTACGGATGCGCCAAGATGCCTTTACCGAAGAAGCGCGACGCTATGGCATTCCCAATCCTAAGGGGATTTTACTGGTGGGAATTCAGGGAACCGGGAAATCCCTATCCGCGAAAACCATTGCTCATGAATGGCGTTTGCCCTTATTGCGGTTAGACACGGGACGATTATTTGGCGGGATTGTCGGGGAAAGTGAAAGTCGGGTGCGCCAGATGATTCAAATTAGTGAAGCGATCGCGCCTTGTGTATTATGGATTGATGAGATTGATAAGGCGTTTGGTAATATTGGTGCTGGCGTTGATGGGGATTCGGGAACGTCGAGACGGGTATTTGGTACGCTGATTACCTGGATGCAAGAAAAGACGAGTCCGGTATTTATTGTGGCGACGGCGAATAATGTGCAGATTTTGCCCGCTGAGTTATTGCGGAAAGGCAGATTTGATGAAATCTTCTTTTTGAATTTGCCCACGGAAGCCGAACGCAAGGATATTTTTAAGGTACATTTGCAACCCTTACGCCCTTCTCGTTTACGGGATTTTGATTTAGCCAGATTAGCACGACAGGCGAAGAACTTTAGTGGGGCGGAGATTGAACAGGTGATTATTGATGCCATGCATCGAGCTTATGGTACTTTGGTGAATGGACAACGGCGAGACTTTACCACAGAGGATATTGTGCGGGCGATAGAAGAAACAGTACCACTTGCTGCGATCGCACGGGAGCAAATTGAAGCGCTGAAACACTGGGCAGCCCAGGCGGGGGCGAGAACGGCGTCGAATGATAGTAAGTTGGTGGAGGAGTTAAAGCATTTTACCACACAGAAGGGGATTGGTCCCTTGGAAGTGGATTAATGATTGGTAAGTTCCTCTCAGCCATGCGTTGATGGCGCTCGCATCGCAACTACAAGCTGGGTTGCTCACGTTCCGATCGCCAAATCTGCCAGTATACGCCGATCCGCTCAACGAAGACTCCTGGTTTCTCTGCATAAATGCGCTGTCCTAAACAGTATGCTGACTGCTGCAATTGGAGTCGGCGGCGGTCAATTAAGCCAATTAGGGCGTCTAGTTGAGTGCGATCGCAGCCTAGTTCGGGTTCCTGTTCCAGTAGCTGGCGCAACATCGCTAAATCATGGTCATCCCCTAGATAATCGGCTAATTGTTTCGTCTGTGATGCCATTTCTGCCATTAAATCTGACCATACTAATTTAAGCAGTCGCAGGTGATACCAAAGGTATTTTACCCGCTTGCGCCAATCGTGAAAATTCTCAACGCTAGGCTGATTAAAGGCTACAATTAATGCTTTATCCCCTCGTTTATAGACACGCTGAACACTCTCCTGTATCGTTGACCAGTCATTGCTTTTAATTGACCAATCCTTGACCCGTTCCCGCGCTGCTTTAATCATGCCAATGGCGTCCTCTTGGGCATTTTTTTCGTCCAGAACCCGTTCACTAATGGATTGACTACGGGCTTCTAAGGCTTGACGCACTTCCCTAAAACCATCGACTGAGATAATATTGGCAAAATGTTCGCTCAAATCATCTAAGGTTTCAATTGTTACCTGAGCATCTCGTACATCGGATAATAATCGCCCTGCATCTCGGAAACAGGTATTTTCTTGGTGATAAGTATCCGAACCAATTTCATCTCGCACTAAACGCAATAATGCTCGTAGCTTCTTCAACCGCTTACGAGCATCATGAACCGCCTCTTCTGGGCTATTATCCGTTTGACCCAATAATTGGGCTAATGCTTTGTCAATCTGTTCGTAAGCAATGCGCTGAACTCCCTCAGATATAGATTCGGGTGCCTTTAATCGATATGCCATGGTTAAGTGTGCGATCGCGCTTAGAGTTAGAGTACGCTGACAATGTTTTTAGGGATAGGGGAGCTAGGGGAGCTGGGGGAGCTGGGGAAGAAGGGGGGAGGAACAATTCAATTAGACCTGAGCATCCTTGTAGTGCGGTAGTGCGAGCATCTTGCTCGCTACTCATACCCAATTTAAATGCATGACAGCTTATGGATCTTATCGTGTGCGATCGCGTCCGACTCAGCCTCTCTCTTGGGGATTATTTGGACGGTTTGAGTGGCAATTTTCGCAGCTTACCACATAAGAGACTCGACTGTTCACTGGTTAAAACAATCGTTCCGTCGGGTAGTATGGCTCCGCCTAAATCGGCATCCGTCAAATCGGCATCACTCAAATCAGCGCCGCTTAAATCAGCTCCTCTCAGATTTGCCCCTCGTAGGTTAGCACAATGTAAATTTGCCCAAATCAAATCCGCTCGGCGTAAATTCGCCCCACATAAGTTGGCTCTGGTTAAGTTTGCCCGTGTCAACGTAGCTTTTTCTAAGACAATCCCTTCTAGGTTTGCCTGACTCAAGTTAATTCTCTGGAGATCTACGCCGTTTAACTCTAGGTTGCTGAGGTTAAATCCCCGATAATCCCGTTCGCCCGCCGCATACTCCTCCAGCAGGCGATCGGGTGCCATTCGTATTCGTTCTAGTTTCTTAAACAACTCTTGCTTTCTAGCTGACGCCGAGGATTGGTTTGGGTTAAGGATATTTCGATCAGAGGATTGCATAATCTTCTTTACCTGATAAATTCAATATAGTTAATCTTCAGGTATTTGGCTGGAGGATTAATTGAGAATAGTCCTAGTTTTCGGTGAATTTAATCTGCTTTAGAGGTAACTTAAACCACTATCCGGCGTGACTATAATGAGTTCTCCTTTGTGATCTACGTCTCTATTTTACTGCTATCGTAGCAAAAGCCAGAAGACTCCAAGGCAGAGAGAAGAAGGTTTATGACTTAGGGAACAGGGAAGGAGTCAAAAGGAATAGGAAAATGTTGTCGGGCAATTGTCTAGCTTTTTATCTTGCAGTTGTATTCCGCAAATAGGGCTTGCTGCATTACAGCAGATTTCAGGTTGATGAGGTACAGTCAATGACGATCAGCAAAAGCGCTGATAAACAGTAACTAACCCATCTGCATCTCCGACATTGCCGGGAAACAGTACCATAGGCAAATCCGAAAACTGAGGATGATCCGATGGAGTTCGCACGACAGAACAGCCAGGAATAATTTGACCCAGTAACCGGGCAGATCTTAAGTCTAATCCTGTACTTAAGACATCATTTGAAGTAATCCCGCCCTTACTAATTAAAAAGCCAATATCTTTGGGTAAATCTCGAACAATATCCATTAATAAGGCTGAAACTGCTGCGCCAAAGTTTAACCGAGTTTGCACGTCTTTAAAGACCAATTCCTCTCGACTGGTATAAATGGCGGCTGTTTTATTCGAGTTGTAAATCTCCTCAACAGCGGCGACAACTTTGGCTAAAAGTGAATCCCGTTGGGATGCTGACTCTTCAAGTAAATGACTAACATCCACCTCAACACCAACAATATCGGAGAGTTTCAGCAGTTGTTCAAGCTGTTGGGTGGTCTTTTTAACATGAGAACCCACTAACACAACGCCCGGTTTCCCTTCTCTGACATACTGTGCCATATTCTCTGGCGGGACGGGTTGAGCGCCCAGACTCGCCAGCGAGGTTAAAATACTAGCAGCAGAACGAAATAAGAACCGTTTCCCTTGGGCGGCGGCGCTGAGGACATCGGCGGCGAATTTATCTAAATCGGCTTGAGTTTCCCCATCAACCACACCACATTGATTCCCATTTAAGTTGAGGAGGCGTTCTAAACTTCCTTGGCGAATATCGGAGAGGACAAATCGTTCAACGTTTTCGGCTTGAATCCTTCCGTTGGTCTTTTCTTCCACATAATCGGGTAAATAGCTGTGGTGATAGCCAAATACCGAATCACGGGCAAATTCAGTTTCATGGACGGGTGTGGGAACGCCATCCACCATTAAATAATGAACACTATCGCGGGTGACTCGTCCGCCTTCAAAGAATGCAGGAACTAAGAAATGAGCATCGAAGGGTCCCACTTCTTGGGCAATCACATCGGTTTCCACGGGATAATGTCCGCGTAGGGTGGAATCAGAGCGACTGACGACGAGAAAATCGTCGATTCCTTCAGTTTCTATGGCAATTTTTAGATTATGGCAAACCTCACAGGTGACTGTGGCGGCTTCCTCTGGGGTTAACGCCCGCGTATTCGTCAGGACAAAGAAAATCGGCGAAGCGTCGGCTAGTCCTAAGCGTAGCGTCTGCACATCCCAGCGCGTCAGCAGCAAGCAACTGTGAACGGTTTGGGAACCAGTGGGGTCATCATCCAAAACGATAATTTTGGGTTTGCTAGTCATTCTTGATGTCCTGCGATCGGCAATGGTCAATTTATCCCTGAAATTCAGGGTATCAGGATCTTGGCGAGAAAGCACGAAGCAATGTAGAGACGTGCCATGGCACGTCTGGGAGATGGAAGGGAGTGAACTCAACACTGAATCAGGGCGGGTTTTGTTCTAAACGTTACTATCAATCGCGACAAGAGAGTCCCTAAACCCGCCCCTACAGATCGCGGGTTTTGTTCTAAACGTTACTATCAATGGCGACAAGAGAGTCCCTAAACCCGCCCCTACAGATCATGTCCTCGAAGGTCGTGAAGGGTCAACCAACACTCAACACGTTCCCATCAACCAATAGGTTGTCATTTCCCCTCTACCCTTAACCGCGATCGCACCTCGTTCCTGAAACTGGAATTTGTCCCGTAATCTCTGGTATGTCGTCTCTGTGACTTGTATTTTTCCCGGTTCTCCCGACGATTCCATGCGTGAGGCGACATTCACCGCATCTCCCCACAAGTCATAGATAAACTTCCTAATCCCAATCACCCCCGCCACGACTGATCCGGTATTAATTCCAATGCGAATTTGCAATGACTCACTGTGTTCGGCTTGAAACTGAGTAATCGCCTGCTGCATATCTAACGCCATCTGCGCGATCGCTTCTGCATGATCTCCCCTCGGCTGGGGTAATCCGCCAACCACCATATACGCATCACCAATGGTTTTAATTTTCTCCAAACCATGACGTTCTGCCAAATGGTCAAATGTGGAAAACATCTGATTGAGTAAATTCACTAATTCAATCGGTTTTAACCGCGCCGATAACGGCGTAAACCCGACAATATCGGCAAACAGAATTGTCACATCATCAAAATTCTCCGCAATCGCTGATTGGTCTTGTTTCAGCCGTTCTGCAATTAGTTCAGGCAAAATATTCAGTAATAATTGTTCCGATTTTTCTTGTTCTAACCGTAATGCCACCTCTGCCTGTTTGCGATCGGTAATATCACGCGCCACCCAAATCACCGAATCATCGGAAAGTGGTGACAAATTCGCCGCAAACCAAATATCCTCTCCTGCCAGATTGATGCAATACTCGATATTTACCGTCGCTTGAGTTAACAACGCCTCTCGAATACTATTGAGAATAAAATCTACCTGACTGGAATCGAAATATTCCAACAGCGTTGTTCCCAATATGTCCCCCGGAGATTTACACCATTTTCCTTTATTAGTAGGTGCTACCTTCAGACAACGACCCGATGCATCCACCACCAGAACCATATCCGTCATCGCGGCAAAAAGTGCCTTCATTTCTGCCTCGGCTTTCTTCTGCTGCATCACTGGACCCAACTGCGCCGATACGACGGACACCAACTCAATCCAATTTTCATCATTTTGGTGTTCTTCTGCCATAAAAAACACCAACACCGCTAAAACCGGGGCAGAGGTTTGAGGTTTTGCTGGGGCAACAATAGGTACAGCAAAGGCTGATTTTAATCCACAGTCGGTTGCCAATTTGAGCCGCAAGAAAACATCATCGGATTCAGTGGCAATATCACTAATCCATTCTGGTTCACCATGACACCAAACCCGTCCCGGTATTTCTTCTTCGGGTAAAAATGTTAGGGCTTCACTATACTCTCGGAATTGTTCTAGGGCGGTGATAACCTCTGGATCAAGTCCGGTCTGTTTGTAATACCAACGATGGCTACATTCTAATGCCATTCCGTCTGTCGCCGGAATCCAGACTTCGCCATAAATCCAGCCCGTAGTTTGACACACTTGATGCAGGGCAATTTCTAAAGCAGCTTGAAAATCGGGGGCGGCATTAATCGCTTGACTAATTGTCAGCAGTAACTCAACTCGTTGTTCAGCTTGTTTGCGTTCGGTGATATCATTAATTACCGCCAGTATGCATTCTTCTTCGCCAATTGTAATTAATTCTGCGGATAACAGTCCCGTTCTCACTTGACCTGATTTAGTATAAAAATTAAACTCTTGATCCCGAACAGCGCCTGTCTTTCGTAATAAGCTACGGATTCGGGTTCGTTCTTGGGATTCAACCCAAAAATTGAGTTCAATGGAGGTATGAGCAATCACATCCTCTAGGTCATATCCGGTAATCTTGAGAAAGCTTTCATTTACCTCAATAAACGTTCCCTCAGCCAGAGTGGTAATCGTAATTGGGTTCGGGGATGAGCGAAAGGCAAGAGCAAACTTTTCTTCAGACAGGCGTAAGGCTGCAGTGCGTTGCTCAACTCGTGACTCTAACTCGGCTTGATTTTTTTCTAGGGCGGTAAAGAAGGAGTATAATTGTTGACTCATTTGATTAAAGGATTGAGCTAAAATTTCGAGTTCATGCACCCGAACCGGAATTTTGCTATCGACTTTTACCTGTTGGTTAAATTTGCCCTGGGCAATTTTCGCCGCCGCTATGCTTAACTGGGTAATCGGCTGGGTAATCCATCTAGCGGTGAAGATTCCTAACCCAGTTGCCACAACAAACGCCGCGAAGCATAAGCTAATCGTGGTGCGGGTATTATCATGGATTTGTTCCATGAAATCCGCTTCCGGTATCGCCACCACAATCAGCCACTCTAAGCCGTGATTATCCTGGAAAGGGGTGACTTGTAAATAATAGCGATCGCGGTTTAGATTAAAGGATAGCTGTTGGGTTTGGTTAATCGGGTTTAAGGTATCAATATTTTGGTTTAAATACTGTGCCGTTAATTGAATTAAGGGATCACGGCTATGAGTAGCAAATAGGCGTTGGGTTTTATCGCCATCCTGAATAAATCGCTTTTCTGATGTGGAACTGGCAACCAGTAATCCAGATCGCTCAATAATAAACGCTTGTCCCGTTTGACCAATTCTTAAGCTGTTGAGAAATTTACTAATTTCAGATAGTAAAATATCAGTACCAACCACGCCTAATAATTGATCCTTGTCGCCAAATACGGGTTCAGCTAGGGTAATCCCTAACCGAGAATGGCTAAACATGACATAAATAGGACTCCAAACCGTTGCACCTTGAAAAGTAGCCTCTTGATACCAGGGACGGATACGAGGGTCATAATTGGCGCGACTATCTAACAGTTGCTTCCGATTTCCTTGGCTGTCGGTTGTGTAGGTATGAAAGTTATAATTGGTTGATTGATCGGCAACTTTCAGCAGTAAGTCCCTATCCTCGGTATAGCCTGCGCCAATATACTCTCCTTGCTCACTGCCAAACTGGATGGTATTAATAGACTGAGTAATCTGTATGAGTTGCCACAAATAGCGTTCACTGGGCTGATCCTGAGTCTGCACCTGACCCCGACGCACGGCATTGACGAGAACATGGTTGACCAGATCAGGCGTTTCGATGTAACTATCGACATGTTGTACAATGCGATCGCTAACCTCGGTCTGTAACTGCGTAACTAGATTGTCAACCGCCTGCTGTCCATTACGAAAGGAAAGATATCCAGTCAACCCTACCGCCGCAAAGATCTGGAGAAGAAAGGGAACCACCAGAACCACGCGCAATGGCATCTTTTGACTGCGTTTAGCGCCTTTGACAAGCTGACGGGTAATGGTTGGCAGTAACATGGGACAAGGATCACCTACATGGATAATACTGTATAAACTCGTCGATTTGACTAATCAGGTTTTCTGGCGTTGCATCATCAAAGCGAAAAGCTACTTCCTTTTTTACCAAAAACTTAAGTATCCCTAAAGTATCGCTAAAGTGGATAAATCTCTGTCTTCCTAGACAAATGCCAAGTTGGGACTCCTCGATTGATTTTTCCCAAGGAATCCTATAGTATCTCTAATGGGTTGGGATGAAAATAATTCTTCCTGTAAAGAAAATACAGGACTCATTGACCGATTTCCGCACAATTCTGGGAAAATGGCAAAATTTACCCATACGGTGTAATACAGTTGCCACGAAAAAGCCCTGTCTTACCACTCTTCGGCTGTATTACGTGGAGATAAAAAATAGTTGTTACCCTAAAGGTTATGATGCAATAGGTAACAGGCAACAGGGAATACACTACACAATTTAAATGCGCCTTAGCTTATCTTCCCCAGCTTCCCCAGCTTCCCCAGCTCCCCCAGCTTCCCCAGCTCTCCCAGCTTCCTGTTCCCTTCACGTTTGTGCGGGCAAATAAACCGTAAATAAACTACCTTTGCCCAACTCACTCTCGACTTCAATCCTACCCTGATGAGCTTCTACAATCCGACGAGACAAGTATAATCCCAAACCACTCCCCGATCGCTTATGCTTTCCTTGGCGAAATCGCTTGAAAAGAGTGGCAAGATCTTCTGGACAAATACCTGATCCCGTATCTTGAATGGAAATTGCCGCCCAAGGGGGTTGACCATCTGCCGAGTTTGTGGAATCCAATTCTAAACCTAAATTAACATCGACCGATCCTTGTTCCGTAAACTTGACCGCATTGCCAATTAGATTTGTGAAGACGCGACGAAGTTCGAGGCGATCGCCCATCACCAGATAATCGTCTGAATTATCTGAATTAGCGCACTCTTCTACATTCAGCCTTAACGCTAATCCTTTTTCCTCAGCTAAGGGAGTCAGTTCTTGAACGACTTCCTTAATCATTTCCTGAGGATTTATTGAAACAAACGTTAACTCTTTAGATCCAGCATCGTGGCGATAAACTTCCAACACCGTATTCACCATCTGGACTAAATGTTGGTTGCTTTGTTGGATAGAAACCACGGCTTCTACCGCCGAATCTGGAATCTGTCCAAAGCTTCCCCGTTTCAATAAACTCAGCATCCGATCAGCCGCGACTAGGGGGGTTCGCAAATCGTGGGTGAGACGAGAGACGAAATCCTCTCGCTGACGCGCCAGTCGCACTTGTTCATCAATACTATGCTTAAGTCGCAGTAGCGATCGCACTCGCGCTAATAACTCGCCCACATCCACAGGTTTGCGAATAAAATCATCCGCCCCCGCATCGAGTCCTTCAATCGCACTTGACTGTTCATAAGCGGTGATCAGCAAAATTGGGATAAAGGGCAAACTGCTATTTTGACGAATCCGCCGAGTCACCTCATAGCCATCCATTTGTGGCATCATTACATCCAGCAAGATTAAATCAGGAGGTGATTTTTCAACGATTGCTAATGCGGAATATCCATCTTCAACTAAACTGAGGTCATATCCTTCAGTTTCTAAGATGGTTTGCATTAGGAATAAATTGTCTGGCGCATCATCAACTGCCAGAATCCGCTCTATTTTTGACTCAGGTAGATTCATTTTTCATCTAGTTATACTTGAAAAGCATCGTAACTCCAAAACATTTTAAAAGATTTAATTATAAGCAGGTACTTTAATTTCTGTCAACTTCCCCGAATAAGAAATATAACGCGGCAATTCGACGCGAAAAATTGACCCTTCTCCTACTTGACTTTCTACCGTAATCTTGCCCTGCATCAATTGAACTAAGGATTTGGTCATTGCTAATCCTAGCCCTGTACCGGGGTATTGGCGGGTTATGGTCTGATCAACTTGGCGGAAGGCGTCAAAGATATAGTCTAATTCGGCTTGAGACAGACCAATTCCCGTATCCTCAACGTCAATAATCAGTCGTTGCGATTCAACTTCGTATACATTGACCCAGATCGACCCGGATTTGGTAAATTTAACCGCATTCATGAGCAGGTGTTTTAAGACCTTGTGCAAACGAGAGCGATCGTTGATAACTGAGGTATTTTTGAGTTGGATTTTTATCGATAAATCTAACCCTTTCTGGAGTGCCAATGGACGAACATCATTAACAGTGGAATTGACCACTTGATCGATATTAAATTCTTCAGCCTTAAGTTCCAAAGCCCCGGCTTCAATTTGAGCAAAATCTAAGACTTCACTTAAGAGGGATAACAGATGGTTGCCATTTTTTAAGATACATTGTACCATCTTTAATTGTGATAATGTTAGTGATCCATGGCGTTGGAGTAGGAGCATTTGAGCAAAGCCGATAATCACATTCATCGGCGTCCGCAATTCATGGGATGTCGTAGCTAAAAACTGCGATTTAAGTTTAGAGAGTTCTTTTAATTTTAAATTTTGACGTTGAATTTGTTGCCGTTGTTGGGCTAATTCTTGATTTTGCCGGACTAGCTGTTCATTCGTCTGGCGCAACTGCTGATGAGCCAGTTCCACCTGCTGTTCCGCTTGGTAGATGCGAATCGCGTTTTGCAGAATCCGTCCTAAACTTGTCGGTGAAATCTTATCCTGAGACAGGTAGTCTGACGCCCCAGCTTTCATCAGCGCCACGGCGACTTGCTCATTACCGTGAGCGGTGATTACCACCAAGGGAATCTTGACGCCAGCCTTTCGCAAATCTTGCACCAGGCTTAATCCATCTTTGTCGGGGAGACAGTAATCCAGAAAGACACAGTCAAATGTCTCACGGTCAATGAGAGCGATCGCGCTATTATAGTCACAGGCTTCAACATAATTGATTGACAAGCCCGTGGCATCCAGAGCCTGACGCACAGCTAAGCGATCAATGTCCTCATCATCAACGAGCAGAATATTGAGCATTTCTTTCATCAACGAGCAGAACTGAAGGATTTCTTCATCACCAACGTCAGGATCAAGCTCACTGTTGTATCCCAGGGAGAATGGCAACTGGTGCGCCAATACTATTGCCCTAACGCACACACAACTGAATTAATGGAGGTTACAGCTTGTTCTGGGAAGTGAGTTTGCCTAAGCTGGCATTGAAGATAGTCCAACCTTTGTCTTAGATTGTATGCTGATGGCTATGGTTTTCGTCTCAGTCCATAGGCATAATCACTAGAAAGTCTCTTGGCTGCCAAATTTTTGGCTCAATTGAAACGGCTTGATACTATTGATAGATGTACATCTGCCACGGATCTGCCATAGTGTTGATTATCTTTATTGCCGCGTCGCACTAGCGAGGGAAGAGTAATCGAGATGGATTAGGCTAGGCTGATTGAGTCAGAAACCCCTTTGGTTCCCAAACCCCTGCCCAAGCTGGCATACAAAACAATATATGATGAAAATTACCCAGATCCGAGAGAAGGAGTCAAACAGTCCTACATCTCTCAATGACCAAGATCAAACGAATTTGAGTTCTGAAACATTGATGGTGAGTCCTATGCGTGTCATCCTGATTGAAGACCATAACCTTACGCGGATGGGTTTACAAGCCGCTTTACAAGAACAGGATGGAATTGAAGTCGTCGGAGAAGCGGCGAATGCCACTCAAGGATTGAAGCTGCTAGAAAGCCTAAAACCCGATGTCGCTATTGTGGATATCGGTTTGCCGGATATGGATGGCATTGATTTGACTCGCAAGTTCAAGAGTAGCCATACAGATACCCAGGAGCCAGAAACAAGGGTTCTCATCTTAACCATGCATGATAGTGAAGATGCGGTACTGGCTGCTTTTGCGGCTGGAGCCGATTCCTATTGCATGAAGGATATTGAAATTGAACAGCTTGTCGAGGCGCTAGAAGTAACCCAGGAAGGGAACGCCTGGATTGATCCAGCGATTGCCAGTATTGTTTTACGACAGGTAAAACGAGATCCATCCTCTGAAATGGCAGCGAATCAAGATCGAACCGTCAAGATTGATGGGGTAGGTCCAGAGTACGAACAAGTCATCGAAGCCTATCCCTTAACCGAACGGGAATTAGAGGTACTTGAGTTAATTGTGGCAGGAGCGAGTAATGCCGCGATCGCGGAGAAGCTTTATATTACGGTAGGCACAGTAAAAACCCATGTTCGCAATATTCTGAATAAGCTCTGCGTTGATGACCGCACCCAAGCCGCAGTCCATGCACTCCGTTCTGGATTAATTACTTAGGGGTTGCTGAATACGTGTTGTGGTGAGGGTAGGGAACAGGGAACAATTTTCATCTAATTCCTGATACCGGATGCAGGATAATTCCCGATACCTGATACAGGGCGACCCGATAAAATTAATGGGTGAGTCGTGTTCATTTGTGCAGCGGGTCGCCCCTACGGTGTTTGTCCACAAATGACCAATGACAATCCCAGTCGTTAACTGTAATTTTATCCACCGAATTAACGTGATGAAGAAACTTTTTCCGGCTTCGGATCTTTGACCTTAGCTGGTAGGTAAAAGCTAAACGTTGAGCCAACACCAACCTCACTTTCCACCGTAATATTACCGCCCATCATCTCACAGAAACGTTGGCAAATCGCTAATCCTAGACCCGTACCCCCGTACTTTTTCGTGGTAGAATCATCGGCTTGGACAAACGGCTGAAATATCTTGGCTGCCTGCTCTGGAGTCATACCAATACCCGTATCGGAGACCGAAAAAATAACCCAATCCGAGGTTTGGTCGTCATTCCCAGCATCAGGTATTGAAGCACTATCGAGGGTTGCCGATGAAACCACAGACAATTCCCCATTCACCAGTAGCATTTTAGCGTCCCGTTTCGAGTTACCATTTCCCTCATTTTCACTTTCACGAGTAACACTCAGTACAATCGTGCCGTTCTCCGTGAATTTGGCGGAGTTGCTAATTAGGTTTAATAGCAACTGCTTAACCTTAGTTCGGTCAGCATACATTGTGCCAAGGGACGCCGCGCCATGAACCTCTAGAGTATTCGTCTTTTTCTTGATTAGGGGTTGTACCGTCTTCTGAACTTCAACGATTAAAGTAGAGATATCAAAGCTTTCCAGATAGAGGCTCATCTTCCCGGCTTCAATTTTAGAAATGTCCAGAATATCGGTAATCAGATTCAAAAGATGGAGTCCAGAGTCGTAAATCTGCTGGAGATCCGGGACAAAATCAGTATACCCTAAATCCTCGGCATCCTCTCGCAGTAACTCACTTAAGCCGAGGATACCATTCAAAGGCGTTCTTAATTCATGACTCATACTAGCAAGAAAGGCACTCTTCGCCCGATTAGCCGCTTCCGCTTCTTCTTTTGCCTGTTGCAATTCAACTTGGGCTAATTTCGCGTCTGTAATATCCCGAACGATCGCTAAAACTTCTTGTTCCCCACTGACCACCAACCGTGCTTCAAAATTCCGGCGCTGTTCCTCCACAAACAACTCATACTCAAAAATTTGGATATCTTGAGTCTTTAACGTTCGCTCGACATAATCTAAACATAATTTAGCCACCTCTGTAGGTAAAACCTCAGAGACAGGTTGACCGACCCAGGTTTCAGATGATTGTAGGTAAGACTCTCCTTTTGGTGCTTTAAAATCCAGAAAGATCCCATCTTGGCTAAACCGAAACATTAAGTCGGGAATCGCATTCAACAAAGCACTATTTTTCGCTTCACTTTGCCGCAAATCTTCAGTCTGGTGTTCCAAACTTTCGATTAAGTTTCGCAGTTGGTCGGTCATACTGTTAAATGCACCCGCTAAAACCGCCAGTTCGTCACTGCTGTCAATCGCAATCTTCTGACTCAAATCCCCTTTCGCCAGATGCTGCGTGGCGGCGGTCATTTGCTTCAAGGGTTCGGTAATGGAGCGGCTCAGAAGTAGTGCTACCAATGTACCCACCATCGCCGCTGCCAGTCCCATGGCAATCCCTTCATTCCGCACGGCTGCCATCTTTGCCTTCAGGGGGGCTGTGGAAAGCCCGACACTGACTGCCCCAAGCCGCTGACGCCCCAAAACGACGGCTTTACCCGCAAGGAGTTGGTCAGACTGCCATTTAAACACTGTTTCGTTGCTTTCTACCAGTTCTTGACCTAAGGGATCAGGTTTGACCCCATACGCTAAAACATTGCGGCTATAGGCATCTGCTAGCACCCGTCCATCTTTGTCATAAATCTGACCTGCCACTAATACCTTATCCTTGCCCAACTCTTCCATGAGTTCCTTCATATAAGACACATCGAGAAAGTAGAGCGAATCTTGGGTGGCGACGACTAAGGTATCCAGCAATAGGTCAGCCTGTTGTTCTAGTTCATCCCGAAAGGTTTCTTGCTGACGGCGTAGGGATAACATCGTGACGCTGGCGACCGCCACAATCACTAATGTGGTCATCGCCAACGTTATTTTGGTGGCTAGTGAACCTTTTTTTGGGTTGAATCTAGCCATTCCACTTATCTTCCTCCCCTTATTCCGATAACGGTTGCTTCCTGGCTGATACATCTGGGCAACTTGTCCTTTAACAGAGCATCTACCCCTTATTTTTTCTCCACCTGTTCATACAACTGGCGCATTTTATCGAGACTGGTTTCAACAGGAAACTCGTCAAACTTGGCGGTTTCCTCAAAGGTGGTGAGTACCTCTTTCCCTTCAGGTGTCTGATTCATTTCCATCAACACCGTCTTAATCTGTTGTACCAATTCCGGGTCCATACCGGGTCTGACGATGACCAGATGGCGAGCGATTTTCTGGGTTTCAGCCAGAATTTTCAGCGCTTGGCGGCTTTCTGCGGGGATTTCTTCCAAGAATGAATAATCAGCCGCGCCAGCCGCGACTTCGCCACTCAATACCCATTGGATCGTATTTTCATCATCATTACTGTAAACATATCCCACCTCATCGGCGGCGACAGCTTCGTTTTGTGAGCCTTTTTCGACCATCTTCAAATCGGCGTCCAGCAGAGTATTCAGGGGTAAAAAATAGCCGGAGGTGGAGACGGGTTCCTCAAAGGCGAGCATTTTTCCTTTGAGATCGGCTAAGGAGTCAATCTCGCTTTCTGCCAAGGTAAAGATCACCCCATAATATTCACCCTTGCCATTCTTCCAGCGGCGCAGGATGGGTTCGGCTCCCGATTTATCGCTGACAATCATCGCGGGGTAGGGACTGTCAACGTAGATATCGACTTTGCCTTCTTTGAGCAGGCTTGCCATTGTATCTAAGTCAGGGGCAACTTTAACTTCACCCACACCAATGCCAAATTTTTCTAAGCGGGCGGCTAGGTAATCCGCCATGGGCTGGAAATTCTCTAGCTTGGCAGCGGCATTTTTGTTAACGTCGGCAAGGACAAGGGTTCCAGTAGCGGTGGATTGAGGGGTTGGCGTCGATGTTGGCGTTTGTGATAAGCTGTTCTCTTCGGTAGAACCACAACTTACGAGGGTGGTGAACAAGCCCAGCAGGACAACCTCTTTCAAAAATTTTGGCAACATTTGTTTAAACTCTCAATAATCACAAATTGTCGTTGATAACCGTGCAGTTGCTTCGCCTCAGCTTTTCTTGTCTGTTTAGACTCGAAAGGCGTCTCCAGTTTCCAGGTATGGGGATACCTCTTTGCCTTTAAGATTATTTTGTCGGTTTGCTGGATACATATCAAATTTTGACAAATTTGTTCATAAAGTTTCCGTGAAGTTTTTTCTGGTTTTTGTTAAAGAGTTGATGAACCTGTCCCAGAACTCTTTTTTATTGGTGTAAGACCATGCTAAATAAGGAGTGGATAACTAGGTAGTTTGACTCGACTTATAACGTTAATTTTTGTGAACAAATTACTCTGTAGCGCTGGGTAGGAATTGTGCATTGGTCGTTCTGTCCCTGGCAAACAAACGGTGTTCATTTAGCTTTAATGTGTTAAGTAATGTAAAAACATCAGCCATTCTTACCCCAATCAGCGGCAATATTGCTTTACAAAACGTAACTTCTTGGGGTTAATTAACAGTTAATTATACCCACCCTCTTACGTATCGCTATCGACTCTATCCGAATCAGGAGATTCATCACCCATGTCTAGGCGTCACAATTCACTCATTCATCGAATGCCGAGTATAGTTCAGTCAACCCTACAGTCAGCCGTTTTACTCGGTATGGTGGCTACACCAGCCGCCGCGATTAATCTCAACCTGACACCCATCGGTTCATTCTCGACAAAGATTTTCGCGAACAACACAGCAGAACAAACGGCGTATGATCCGATCACTCAACGGTTGTTTGTGACCAGTTCCGGTCAACAGCAGATTAATATTCTTGATATTAGCAATCCGACGAATCCGTCGTCGTCGTTGTTTGAGCCCATCAACGTTTCTGAATTTGGGTCAGAATTTGGGTCACCTAACAGCGTCAGCTATAGCAATGGCATATTTGCTGTCTCTGTCACCAATGAGATGCCGCAAAATCCCGGTTTTGTGTTGTTCTTCGACGCAGACGGTAATTCCATACATGACCCCGTTTCGGTTGGTTCAGTACCGGACTCGCTAACCTTCACCCCAGATGGCACCAAGATTATTGTGGCAAATGAAGGGGAGTTGAGTGATGATTACTCAGAAGATCCCCAGGGTTCAGTCAGTATCATTGACCTGACAACATTTAATGTAACCACAGCTAACTTCGATGGTGTTTCCATCCCAGCCAACGTTCGCCTGTTTGGACCTAACAAGGATAACCCCTCTCAAAACCTGGAACCGGAATTTGTTACAGTGTCCCAGGATTCTCAAAAAGCTTATGTCACCCTGCAAGAAAATAATGCGATCGCGGTGGTTGATATCGCCAGTGGTCAGGTAGAGAAAGTGATTGGGTTAGGTTTCAAAGATTATAGCGTGCCACCGAATGCCTTAGACGCCAGTGATGAAGACGGTGCGATCAACATCGCGAATTACGACAACCTGTTCGGGATGTTCCAACCTGACGGAATTGCCTCCTATATCGTAGATGGCAAGACCTATTTGGTTACCGCAAACGAAGGTGACAGCCGGGATTTTGACTTTTTTAGTGAAGAGGTGAGGGTAGGCGACTTACTGCTTGACCCAGAGGCTTTCCCCAATGCCGAACAACTGCAACAAGACGAAAATCTAGGTCGTTTAAAAGTGACTAACACTCTAGGGGATACAGACGGCGATGGGGATTTTGACGAACTGTATACCTTTGGCGGACGTTCATTCTCGATTTTTGATACAGACGGCGAACTCATATTCGACAGTGGGGATGCGTTTGAACAAATTACGGCGGAGTTTCTCCCAGAGTTGTTCAACTCCGACGACGAACTCAACCTATTTGATGATCGCAGTGATGATAAAGGACCTGAACCTCAAGCGGTGACGATTGCGGAACTCTTGGGTCGCACCATTGCCTTTATTGGTTTGGAACGCATCGGTGGCATTATCAGTTATGACATTACTGATCCGTTTAACCCCTTCTTCCTGGATTATGTCAACAACCGCGACTTCTCCGTTGATTTTAACTTAGATGAGGAAGGAGATCCTGATCCGACAGCCGAACAGCTAGCCGCCGTCGGTGATTTGGGGCTAGAAGGGTTGCTGTTTATTGGCGCTAACGAGAGTCCCAATGGTAATCCCTTGGTGGTTACCGCCAATGAAACCAGTGGAACCTTGAGTGTCTTTGAAGTTGAAAGCGTACCCGAACCCAGTTCTGTCTTGGGTTTGTTAATGTTTAGTTCCCTAGGCTGGGTTGGATTAAAACGCAAGCGCCCCCACTAATACCGAGTTGCGCTCAAACATAGTAGATAGGAAAAGCAGGGGGAGCAGGAAAAGCAGGGGAAGCAGGGGGAGCAGGGGGAGCAGGAAAAGCAGGGGGAGCAGGGGAAGCAGGGGGAGCAGGGGGAGGGAAAGTTATATCTTTGAATGCAACTTGGTATAAATCCTAAGGATGGGGGAATTTAAACCAATAGCGGTTGGGGTATGAGTCCCCCGAATTAATTTGGGTGTAGAGACGTAGCAGGCTACGTCTCTACATCTTCGGATAATCATAAATACTGATTTAGACAGAGTTAATTTATTTAATTAGATAGAAGCGAGGAGTTACAGTAAATTGATAGTCTGAACTTAATAGAGACATAGACACAATAAAGATTACATTAAGTAAGGAGAGAATTCTATGAATATTATTGCTTGGCTCGTATTAGGTCTAATTGCAGGCGCGATCGCTAAACTCATTTATCCCGGACATCAAGGCGGCGGAATCTTTGCCACCATTGGCTTAGGGATTCTCGGTGCTTTAGTCGGAGGGTTTCTGGGTAAACTCTTGTTAGGCTCGTCCGGAGCCGCCGCCGCCGCGTCAGGCGCTCTGAGTATTGGCAGTATTATCTTTGCCATTCTCGGTGCCTTGCTGTTGATCTTCATCTGGGGTTTAGTCACTCAGAAATCCGCATAATCAAAAAATAAGATAGAAGGCAAAAGGCAGAAGGCAGAAGACTGTAAGGTTAATATCTGCTTTTTGCCTATTTTATAGGGGTAGGAGGAAAAGACACACTGCACGAAGAAACTGATGTGCAGAAATTAGGTCCTTGTCTATTCCTTCAACCCTTACGAATGACATAAGACATAAGGCGATCCCCACCTACTTATTTTGCCAAATCTGCCAGACTGCGCCAACCGAAGCACCAACGCCTGCTAATAAACCCATTCCCATTCCTTCGACCGTTTTAACCATGGGATCTTGCAACAAGCACTCATCGGTCGGTGTCGCAACACCTAAACACTGATTCAGTTCCGCTTGAGCAGCAGTTCCTCCCACAACAAGACCCACCGCACTACAACTCACGATAAATAGGCAAAGGCGAATGATTTTTCTATCCATCGATAGAGACACTATTAGATAATTTGCCCTATCCTAACCTACCTAAGGGATTATTGGAAACCTTTGGTGGCTTTCTTTTTCCGCTTACCTTTAGACTTGGATTTGTGAACCTCAGCGACAGCCGACTCAAACAGATTGTGCAAATGCAGGGGAACGCTAGCAATTTCTGGGAGTTCCGGTTCTAGGGGTTTATGAAACTCGTGGTGAAGTGTGGGTTCTAAATCCTGCTGGAGATTAAAATCTGGACGATCTAACACTGTTTGTAATAGCGTCTCCAGTTGAGTAGGATACTCCTCGGCTAGCTGTTGCCAGATAAACAGGTTAATCTGAGGATCGTTTAAGTATTTGTGGACTCGTTGTTCAGCATTGGGATAAGTTTGCCAGTCTTCGGATGCTAGCATCTCCTGAAACTTAGAGTAACTGGGAAGAAACATCTGACCCCAACGGGGATGAGAAAAAACAGTCACCTGTTCAGCGTTGCGGATATCGTCCGGTAAATCTACCTTAGGCGTCACCATAGGAGAGTTGGTGGAGTTGTCCAACATATTGCTAACCGCGTTGGCGTCTGCGCCTGCTTCTACCGCCGCTGATTTAACGTCCTCCTCATCCGTACCCGAATCTTGAATCATCTCTTTGAGGGATTTCGATGGATCAATCCCAGCCGCCGCTAGACGTTCTTGGGTCATTTTATCCCGCAGTTGAGCCAATTTTTGATTAAGCTGGTATCCAGGGAGGGTAACGCGATCGCGTCCAAAGAAGTCTACAAATGACTGATGATAAGTCGCTACAGAGTCCCAAGCCTGTTCTAACAGTTCCGGCGCATCACGGTAAAGGGCATTTTTGTAGTTGTTCTTGAATTCCCCAATGGCTACGGCTAGCTTGGGCTGACTCAAGCGCCCTTTGGAAATAATCGGACTAGAAATCATCCAGTAGGTATCGGTGACAGGGGTGAGGCGAGTGAGTAAGATTTCCCCAACCTTAAACCGCCGCATCTGGTCTATAGTTGTGGGATGAGTGGGTTTGACGGTGTAATGCTTATCGGTGAGCCAATTTTTCAGTTCAAAGCCATCGGGGAGGATGTGGGTAAGTTCAAACAAGCCAATAAAGCTATCTCGCCAGCGGTTTAACAACGTGCGATCGCTGGGTGTTAAATTAGGATGGTGTTCTAGGAACAGATCCAAAGGCGTCTGATTTTCCACGTCACCCTCAGTTAAGAAGGTATCAATCACCAAGTTGCGCTGGTTGATATCGTAGGGTTCTCGCGTCAACTGATCCGCCGCATAGCTTTCCAAGGCGACGGCTAACTCTCCGTCTGCTTCCAGTACGAAGTTGGTTAGGGCTTGTTTCAGATCTTTGGCTTGTTCTAGAATTGCATCCACAGAGGCTTGCTCACTGATCAACTCTATTAGGGTACAGCAATCAAGACATGAATGCCTCTGTTATTGGGAATAAAATCAATTTAAGATTGATCCAGATCCAATATTTCGATTAATCAAGATCGTTAATAATGACTCATTCTACTGACATTGCCACATTAGCCCGTTGGATGGCGGCTGACTTTAGTAACCAACAACAGGCTTTTGATAATCCGCCCTTTTATGCCCATATCCGGGTGTTTATGCGTCCCCTCCCCGCGTCACTCCTGGATGGCGTCAGTTTCTTTGTCGAACAGGCGTATGACTATCTTCTCAACGCCCCTTACCGCTTACGGGTGTTGAAATTAATGGTGGTTGGCGATCATATTGAAATTGAAAATTACACCGTTAAAGAACCCGAAAAATTTTACGGTGCCTCTCGTGATCTTAACCGCCTGCAAACCCTAACCACCGATCAGCTAGATAAACTTCCTGGTTGTAATATGATTGTCGAATGGACAGGGAAAAGCTTTCAAGGACACGTTGAACCAGGCAAAGCCTGTAAGGTTTTCCGCAAAGGCAAAGAAACCTATCTAGATAGTACATTTGAAATTGACGAAAATCAGTTTATCAGTTTAGATAGGGGACGCGATCCCGTAACCGATGAGCATATTTGGGGTTCTATTGCGGGTCCTTTTTACTTTGTCCGTCGGGCTAGTTTTGCCGATGAAGTGACAGTTTAAGCAATGGGTTAAATCTGAGGTTGAATATCGCTGATTTAAAATCTGATAAATAGAGGTGGGGACACGGCATTGTCGTGTCCTTATAGAGATCAGGTTGAACTGTATCATTTAATTTCTAAAATTAGCTGATCGCAAATCCTTCGACTACGATAGACAGTAGGATCTAATCCGCGATCGCACCAGCCGATCTCAGTTTTTCCACCGTTTGATGATCCACGCATCAAGAACCCAAAAATCACCTTTCCGGAGGATGCCATGACTACCGCCATTTCTCTTGTCATCACTACTTATAACCGAGAACGTTATCTCGGCGCGGCGATTGACAGCATATTGGCACAAACTTGGGGAGATTTTGAGGTAATTGTGTGGGATGATGGGTCAACGGATGGATCAGTTGCGATCGCCCAAGACTATGCAAAACGTGATCCACGAGTCCGAGTTATCGCGGCTGAACATCAAGGACGAGGTATTTCCCTCAAATGTGCGATCGCCCAAACCACGGGTTCCTATATCGGTTGGGTGGATAGCGATGACAGATTAGCCCCCACTGCATTGGCGGAAACTGCCGCGATTTTGGATACTCAGCCAGAGGTAGGAATGGTTTACACCGACTACCAGGTAATCAATGAAAGCGGTAACGTGACAGGTTATGGCAGTCGATGTCGTATTCCCTTCTCTAAAGAAGGAATGCTACAAAAATTTATGACCTTTCACTTCCGGTTAATCCGTCGTTCCGTCTATGACCAAGTGGGGGGAATTGATGAGTTATTTTACTATGTTGAAGACTACGATCTATCCTTACGGCTTTCTGAACTAACAGACGTATACCACCTTAAAAAGCCGCTCTATTATTATCGCAATCATTCAGACAGTATATGTTATCAACACTCCCTTGAGCAACGTCTGCAAGCCCGTAAAGCTGTTGCTTGGGCGATCGCCCGTCGGAGTTCAATCAACCAATCAGACTCATCCTCAAAACCTGCTTGTACCCGTCCAATTCGCAAAGTGTTGAAACAGATCGTATCATTTGCGGCACTTCCCCTCATCGCCGCTATCAATGTGATGCCAGCACAGGCACAAATTACACCAGCAGCAGATGGTACAGGAACTCAAGTTACACCAATAGGTGATCAGATCGATATCACAGGCGGTAAATTATCGGGAGATGGGGCAAATCTTTTCCACAGTTTTAGTCAATTTGGATTAGACAGCGAACAAATTGCTAATTTTCTTTCTCAACCCTCAATTCAAAACATACTAGGGCGAGTCAATGGCGGATATCCTTCAATCATTAATGGTTTAATTCAAGTCACAGGCGGTAACTCCAATTTATTTTTAATGAATCCTTCGGGTATCGTATTTGGGGCTAACGCTAGTCTGAATGTTCCGGCTGATTTTACGGCAACAACGGCTACAGGAATTGGTTTTGATGGGGGTTGGTTTAACGCTGTAGGTTCAACTAATTATATCAACCTTGTCGGTAATCCCAATGCCTTTGAGTTTGCCACCTCACAGCCTGGAAGTATCGTTAATGCGGGTAATTTAGCTGTATCTGAAGGGCAGACACTCTCCCTAGTTGGAGGAAATGTGATCAATACAGGGACAATGGAAGCGACTGCTGGCACAATTACCATTGCGGCAGTTCCTGGAACCAGCCGTTTGCGTCTGACGCAAACAGGACAAGTGTTAAGTTTGGAGGTATCCGCAAATAACCTTAACTCTATCACACCATTACTGTTGCCGGAATTACTCACAGGGAGTAATGAGGAAACGGGTTTAACGGTTAATGAAGATAACACGGCACAAACTGCCGCAGGTACGGTAATTCCTCAGCAACCAGGAACCGCAATTGTATCGGGAACAGTGGATACTTCCGCTGACTCAGTGGGTGGAAATATAGATATTTTCGGAACTGTTATCGGTTTAATTGATCAAGCTCAAATTAATGTTTCGGGTGACACAGGTGGAGGTGAAATCCGAGTAGGTGGCGAGTATAAAGGACAAGGTACGGTTCCGACGGCTGACACAACTGTCGTCGGTAATCAAGTTAGTATTAACGCTGATGCCAGAGTGAATGGAAATGGCGGGCGTGTTATTGTTTGGTCAGATAATTTTACCCGCTTCTCTGGGACAATCACAGCGCGAGGGGGTACAGAAAACGGGAATGGTGGGTTTGTAGAGACATCCGGGAAAAACGTGTTGGAATCTATTGGTGGAACAGTAAATACTAGTGCCGCTAATGGTTTACCTGGGAGTTGGTTACTTGATCCTTGGAATGTCACCATTACAGATGATGCTCCTACTGGTACTTTTACGGGTGGAATTTTTACGCCTTCTGCTGAATCTCAAATCAATGTCAATGATATAGTCAATGCTCTCAATGGCGGCACTGATGTCACGATTACAACAGCAGGAGAGGAAGGAAATGAAGGAAATCAGGAAGGCACTATTACAGTAAACGCTGCCCTTGATATCTCTTTGAATGCTGGAAATACGACGTTAAGTTTAGAAGCTGATAATGATATTATCGTAAATGCTCCTATCAGTAACATCAGTGATATTTATATCCTAGATTTGTTCTTCCAAGCTGGTAATAACATTGATGTTAACGCTGACATTAGCACTGCGGGCGGTAGCATTGACTTTACAAGTAACAGTGGGACGATTAATACCAGTGGAGTAACTCTCGACTCTAGCTCAAGTTTTACGGATGGGGGGGCGATAAACCTCTTGGCTCCTATAGGGATTACGACAGGAGAAATTAATTCGACTTCAACGTGGGCTGGCTCTTCCACGGTTGGTGGAGCGGTTAACATAACCTCCAACGGCGATATTATTACTGGTGCGATTAATTCATTTTTTGAGGCTAATAATTTTTATGGTTCTGAAGGAGGGGCAGTCAACGTAGAAGCAGGAGGAAATATTCAGACAGGTGAAATTAATGCCTCTTCGATTAATGAAGCATTCGACAACATAGGAGATGAAAATTCCCAAGGGGGTGCAGTCGAGTTAGTTGCATCAGGCACTATTACAACAGATGGAATTAATACGTCAGGTAGCAGCAATGGTGAACTGAATAGTATAGGTGGTTCAATAACCATTGAAACTGAAAGTGATATCAATGTCACAGGCATAATTAATTCCTCAGCATCGTCTTCAGCGTTTGCTATTGAAAGTTCTGTGACTTCGGGTTCTGCAACTGGAGGATTAGTGAGCCTAAATTCCGCAACAGGTTCTATAAATACAAATACTATCAATTCCTCTGCATTGTCTTCGGCTTTTAGTAGTGCAGGTGTGGTTACTTCGAGTTTTGCAACTGGAGGTGAAGTCAACTTCAATGCTACTGAAGCTATTCAAACAGGATCAATTGATACAACGGCATCTTCTTTCGCTTCAGATGAAACCGGAACGGCAACAGGTAATTCAGTAACCTTAGAGGGAAGTAGCATTGTATTTGAGAGTATCGACACCTCAGCGTTTTCTGACTTAGCCGATGGAATCGGAGGTAATGTTAGCATCACCGCCAATGGAATTCCCAACGGTTTAGTCAGGGGTGTGGGAACAATCCCTAACACGGATATCACGATTTCTACTCAAGGAAATACTGAGTCGGGTACAGTAGACATTACTCATAATGGTGGAATTGATAATGAGTTATTTACGGTAGGAGATGCAAGTATAAATGGAACAGCAGGTGGAATTAATGTAGGCGAAATTACTATTCCCACGGGTCAACAATTTCCAGAACCAGGTACTCTGATTCCAGATACGATAACCTCATCCCAGGGCAATATCAATATTACGTTTGTCAACCAATCTCCAAGTTTAACTGCTGATGTATCATTGCCAACGACAGAAACCAATAAATCGATTACATTTACATTGTCGGATTTAGATATAGAAGTGGCAGATGCAAATGGCGATAATACCACAATCCAAATTAGCGAAATTACTGCCGGAACACTAACGCTAGAAGATGGGACACCAGTGACTTCGGAAACAGAACTATCCGTCGATGATGTGTTGGTATATACCCCGCCAACAGATGAGACAGGTGATATTTTAGCGTTTACCATTGTAGGGAGCGATCGCGTGTCCTTCTCTGAACCGCAACAGGTGAGCATTAACGTCACCGAGCCACCACCAACACCGATACCGACACCAACACCGATACCGACACCAACACTGACGCCACCAGCAACTGCTCTAACCCAAAATCAAGTAGAAGAAGAAATCGAATCGTTCTCGGTTGTTCAACCCATCGCATCCAATCGCGTAAGTACCCCGATCAAAAGCGAGACAGAAGCGCGTCAAATTCTGAGTGAAATTGAACAAGCAACTGGGGAAAAACCCGCACTCATTTATGTCAGCTTTGCGCCAACTGAAATCTCAAAAAACACCAACTATATCGGATTAGAAACAAATAATACCGAGGCGTTTGATAACTACCTCAATCGCTCCGGTCCCCATGTTACAATTACTCCCCAAGAGAGTGATCAATTAGAACTGCTGATCATCTCCGCCGAGGAACCCCCGATACGGCGACGCATCGCTGGAGTCACCCGTGGACAAGTCCTAGAAGTCGCTCAGGAATTTCGCCGCAACGTCACCAATGTCAGGATTCCCCGTGACTATATCACTCCAGGACAACAACTTTATCAATGGCTTGTTGCTCCCCTAGAAGAAAATCTACAAACCCAAGAGATTGATAACCTCGCCTTCATCATGGACGAGGGATTACGTTCTTTACCTGTAGCCGCACTCCATGATGGCGAAGGATTTCTGATCGAACGTTATAGCGTTGGTTTGATGCCCAGTCTATCGCTAACCGATACTCGTTATGTGGATATTCGCAATGTTGGTGTCCTCGCCATGGGTGCTGATACATTCCAGGATCTGAACCCCTTACCTGCTGTACCCTTAGAATTATCCGCGATCGCAGGTCCGCTGTGGCAAGGTAAGGCATTTCTTAACCAAGAGTTTACCTTAGAAAATCTCCAGAAAATCCGCTCATCTCAACCCTTTGGAATTGTCCACTTAGCCACTCATGGCGAGTTTCAATCGGGGAAGGCGTCTAACTCCTATATCCAGTTATGGAACCAGAAACTCAGATTAGATCAATTGCGGCAACTCGGATTAAACAATCCTCCCACAGAACTATTAGTCCTCAGTGCTTGTCGCACCGCCTTAGGTGATAGAGAAGCCGAATTAGGGTTTGCTGGGTTAGCCATACAAGCTGGGGTGAAGTCCGCCTTAGGAAGCCTCTGGTATGTTAGTGATGCGGGTACTCTGGGATTCATGACCAGCTTTTATGACCATTTGCAACAAGCACCAATTAAAGCCGAAGCCCTACGCCAAACTCAACTGGCGATGCTTAACGGTGAAGTCCGATTAGAGGACAAACAGTTAATCGCGGGGGATATACAGATTCCCTTAAACCCCGAACTCGCCCAAACGCCAGACCAAGATTTTACCCATCCTTACTACTGGAGTGCTTTAACCCTGGTGGGTAGTCCTTGGTAGTAGTGGCGTAGCCCATCTCAGCAAGATGAATTAACCCTTAGCCCAGAAACCGTAGGGGTGCACAGACGTGCGCCCGATTTAACCATAAAATCTATTCCCCAATTTTTGCAGTTGGCTGACTGGCAGAATAAATGCTAAGACTGATACGGTAGACTGACAAAAAAACATGGGCAGAAAAATTGTCGGAATGATTAGCAGTTATCGTGGGCTGAATCAAGCGGACTGGCTATGGCAACAAACGCCAAACCCTTGTGGAGTCTGGGATAACATCCAAATGCTCTCCCAAGCCCCTGAGCCTGATTTTCTGCTCATGTACCAGTATTCGTTTCCCAAGTCTAGCGCCCAACTCCCTTGGTGGCAACGTTTGCGCCAAAAAAAGACCTCAAAACCTGATGTCGCTTCCCAGTTACGCGGCGTTCCCAAAGAGCGGATAATCTACTTATTACGAGAACCGCCCCTGGAAAAAGTGGTTCAAAACCACAAGGCAAATTACGAAGCCGCGAAAAACTATTGCGGTTACATTTCCGGACCCGATGATTTTGCCCCAACCCCTGATTATATGCCCGCGATTTGGTATCACGCCAACTCCTTCCGAGAATTAAATGAAATGATACCGCCGGAAAAAATACACGCTTGTAGTTGGATCACCTCTGGAATCGATCGCACTCCTGAACATCGTAGACGTTTAGCCTTCTTGAAGTCATTACGAGAGAGTGGGTCTGAGTTTGACCTGTATGGGCGTAGATTACCAGACTGGGCGCAGGCAAAGGGTACCCTGAAAAACAAATGGCATGGCATGGCACCGTACTACTATAATCTGGCGATCGAAAACTATGCTGAGAATGAGTGGTATGTCAGCGAAAAACTCTGGGATGCTTTGCTAGCCTGGTGTTTGCCTATCTACTATGGCGGTTCAGCAGCAGATAAATTACTGCCACCGGGAAGCTTTTTACGGCTACCGACACTAGATGAGCAGGGCATCGCTTATATTAAAGAAGTAACCTCAACCCCGGAAGCTTGGTATGAAGCCAAGGACGCGATCGCTGAAGCCCGTCAGATAATTTTGCATAAATTGAATCTGCTTAACTTCATATCTAACCTAGTGGCAAAACTCAATTAAACCTGATGAAAGAAGGAATTTATACCCTAGCCAACGATGCCGTTTATGATCAACTTGTGGCGTTGCTCAATAGTATTGAAGCCAATGCCGGTTCCGACATACCTGTGTGTGTAATTGCCTATAACAATCAGTTAGATAAAGTCCGACTAGAAGTAGCCAATCGCCAAAATGTGACCTTGCTTGAAGATACTGCCCTGTTCCAACGCTGGGAAGATTTCTCCTATCAGGTATGGAAAACCCATCCCAATGCTTTACAGGTATGGCAGGAGCAAGGAATCACCTCGAAATTCTATCGAGTGGGTGAAAATCACCGCTACTGTGCCTTTGATCCGGACAGTCCATTTGAGCGATTCATCTATCTTGATGCTGACACTTTGGTCATGAATTCGTTAGATTTCATCTTTAAACAGTTAGAGGAGAGTGATTTTGTTGTTTATGACTTTCAATACAAAGATCCGGGACATATTTACAACATAGAATCATCAATTCTATTTCAAGTATTTGATGACGTGAAAATCAAATCAGAAATATTTTGTTCTGGATTTTATGCCTCAAAGCAAAATATGTTTCCCCAAGAGAGACGAGACTGGTTGATCTCGCAGCTAGCTGCAGGAGAAGCCGAGGTACTATACTTGCGAGCGCCTAATCAGTCTGTTTTAAATTACATGAGAATGCGGTCTGATCTCTCCATTCATAATTTTGCCTTAACTCTACCAGCTACTCAAAAAACGGGAAATTCTGTCACGTCTTCACATTTTACGAATAGCGATAACATACTATACGATAAAGGTACACGCTTAACGTATCTGCACTACATTGGTGTTTCCTCTAAACTGATCAAGAAAGTTTGTGCAGGTGAAAATTTAGACTTTCCCTATCGTGATATTTTTTTGCATTATCGCTACCTTCATGAACCCGAAAATTGTCCAAAATTCACCACTCTACCCAAACCCTATAATCAACCGCCTAATCTAGCGACTAAAATCTTGAGGAAACTCAAACTAACGCCCTAGATAGTTTAATCAACATAAGTCGAGGAGTTTTCAATGAGTCGTGGAATTTATATTACAGCTAACGATAAAGTCATTGAGCAGACAATTGCTCTGCTCAAAAGTATCCGCTTTTATGATTCAGAGACACCGATTTGCTTAATTCCTTATGATGATAACTATCAAACCATTGCTAAAATTTCAAAAGACTCCTATCAGGTAGAAATCTATCAAGACTTAGACTTTATCGAACGTCTATCCAATCAGTTATACGAAATATTTGGCAAAGGATTTTTTGCTCGACCCAATCAATTCCGTAAACAAGCTTGTTGGTTCGGAAAATTTGATAAATTTATTTATATCGACACAGATATTGTTGTCTTTGATAAAATCATAGCAACAACAAACTATTTAGAAAAGTATGATTTTATTTGCTATGACTATCAACATAGCGGTGGAATAAAAAACGTATTTACATCTAAAGTCTTAGAAGACAGTGTATTTAGCGAAAATGATATTCAAGATATGTTTAACGGCGGCTTTTGGGGAGCCAAGAGAAATATGATATCTGAGAAAACACTATATCAAACATTTGCAGAATGTGCTTCTCATCCTGAATACTTCGACTTTTCCCAAAAAACCTCCGATCAACCTATCATCAACTACATGATATTGAAGCAGGTTCCCCAGCGATTTAATATCGTGCGTCGCCCCGGTGGTGCGCCAGGAAGTTGGGCGGGTAGCAAACATTTTCAGGTGCAAGATCATCATCTGATTGACCCGAATGTCAATCAACCGCTAGACTATTTACATTGGGCAGGAATTCGCATCCAGCCAGGTTGTCCCTATTGGGATATCTGGAAATATTATCGCTATCTCGGTGAACCTATCCCTGATGATGAATCGTTACAAAATCAAACATCAAACAATCTATGGCAGAAAATCAAAGGAAAAATACATCGAAAATTATAAAACAAATCAGATAACAAATTAATAGAGACAAGTGAGTCGTAAAAATGAGACATCCTAATTTTATAGTAGTAGGGGCGCATAAAGCAGCTACAACTTCTATCCATAATTATCTTCGACAACATCCTGATATATATTTAATATCCAATAAAGGTAGTGACCGCTTGAGTCGTAAACCTTACATAAATTCTCTTGAAGATGCAGAAGAATATCTAGCTCAATTTCAAGGAGCTACTACTCAAAAAGTTTTAGGTGAAGTTTCTAGTGTTTATCTGCATGGTAATGGAGTTGCTAGTAGAATTCAACATTTATTTCCTAGTATAAAGATTATTGCTGTATTACGAAATCCGGCTGAAAGGACTTATTCTCATATTTTATGGGCGGGAAATAATTATTTTACAACAAGAGAGATCAAAGACTTTGATTCAGTCGTTTTATCAATTTTTTTCAATCAAGAAAAATTTCGTAAACCCAGTTTTTATTATCAAAATTTAAAAAAGTATTTTAATGTCTTTGATAAAGAACAAATCAAAATACTGTTATATGATGATTTAGTGCATGACAAACAAAAGTTTTTCAAAGAACTACTTACCTTTATAGGTGTAGATTCAAATTTTGAGTTTGACCTTAAACAACGCTACCATAAAGGCACCCTAAAAATTGATAACTCTTCTAGAAAAATTTTGCAAATTATCCAGTCTCAAAATAATATAAAATTTTTTTTAAAATCTATTTTGAAACCAATTTTGCCCCAAATAAAAACGTTTCTAGAAAAAAGTCAAGAAAAACCTCTACCACCTTTATCAAAACGTGTCAGGACAGAAATACTCGATTTTTACCGTGATGATATCATTCAATTGCAGGAACTTACTGGATTAAAATTTTCCCATTGGTTAAACTGAATGGCAAGACAACCAATTAGATAAATCCCTTTCAATTAAATCTTGAAGCTTAAGGATATCATCTTTATAAATTTCAATTAATTTTCTTCTTACTTCTGGAGAAAGCTTAGCTTTGTAAGTATTCTTCTTAATTAAAGCTGATCTGATTTTTTGCCGAACCGGTAATGGCATCGCTAATTTTAAAAAAGCTGCAACAGAACTCCTGAGTAAATTAGGTTTGGTTAATAGTAGATTTAAAGACTGATTTTTAGGTAGCCCACCCTTTCTTCCTTTTTTACTCATATCTGGAATAAGAGTATCATTTACTTCAATAAATTTAAACAAATCTTGCATAAATGCAGTAGAATTTTGGCATAAATCATCGTACAATAAAATTTTAATAGACTGGCGATTAAATACTGTAAAATAAGGAATAATTTCTGAAAAATAATATCCTCGTTTTACATATTTGTTGTCTTCCGAAATAACTTGTTCAAAACTTCTCTTTTCAATTCCCTGACGAACATGCATTTGATAACTCGAAAATGCTCGTTCTGCTGGATCTCGCAGTATAGCAATAATTTTAACTGTCGGTATGTGCTGGTAAATCAATTGGGCTGATTCGGGATAGGCATAGTAGTTTGTAGAGATTTCTCCAGTTACACTACTTTTGGGTGCATCTTCAAACAAGGAACAATAGTCTTCAATAGTAGTTACTGCTCCCCATGGTTTGTGTTTTTCTCGCGTTTTTTCATTAATAAAAAAGAATGTTTCTTTTTTTGGACACATATAAATTTGAGGGTGTTGAGCGAGATAGTTATGTAATGAAGTCGTACCACATTTACCCGCACCAATAATGATAAAGTCAGGAAATCTATTCATAATATGACTCTCAAGAAAATTAACAAATTACCAAAAAATAGAATCTATTAATCAAAAGTAAAATTTTGAAGTTTATTGTTTAAGTTTGTGGATAAAAATTATTCATGAAATTTAATCGAAATTCTATCTTAATTACTATTGTATTACTGTTAATGACTAGCTTGCCATGCTGAATGAAAGAAGTCTCGTTCACACAGCATAGCATAGCGATAGCTGGATTTCACAGCTACTGAAAGTTGGGCGTATTGATCGGTCAACCGCTCTAATTGCTGCGCTAACTGCTCAAACTCAGGATTACTATAGGTGCGAATCCAATCCGTATAGGCGTGTTCGGGAATGCCATCCTTGGCTAATTCTTGACCCAAAAACGCATACAAGCGCATACAGGGTGTCATCGCCACTGTAATTAAACCAATCTCACTTCCCCAAGCTGTTGCCAACAAGAAGTCAGTATAACGCCGCGTCGCTATGGCGGGTTCAATCTGTTGTAAGCTGACTCCCCAGTCTGTGGCATAATTCTGATGCAGGCGTAGTTCTTCGAGGACACCGCCAGCGAGATGATGAAACGTGTTAAACCCATCCCAGTCGGAACATTTAGCAGCAGCGACGCTATAAGCGCGAGCAAACGCTTCTAAGAAAAAAGCATCTTGACCAACATAGTAAGCAAATTTGCGGCGTTCAAGTGTCCCTGTGGCGATACCTTGGACAAAAGGGTGTTCTAGACACTCCTGTACCAAGTCTTGGTTAAATTTCCATAAATCGCTGCTAAGTGTCATCGCGTTTGTTTATTGCCATGGACTCAGATTTTGTTCGGGAAAGGTGGGAAGTTGTAAGACTGAAGGGATCGGTGTTTTGTCAAATTCACCGTCTACCGATAGATATACTGAGAATGTAACCGCGATCGCTAGCAGTAGTCTTTCTAGCATAACCCACTCCTCTGATTGTCGCTCTTGTGAGCTGTCAACTGCCAGTATCTTCTCACTATCTGTGATTTTAATTAAAGGGCGGGTGATGCAAACCGTTAATTTTTGGTGACGATAGTCTAAGCTTTAAGTGATAGGAGTCATAGATTCTAGAGTTTCGGATTGAGTCATCACAGTTAGCCATCCTAAAAAGTTATGCCATGACATTTAAAGTCTTTCCTCCTCTAATCCTGTTTGCCTCTATCTGGCTACACCCCTCAGCGCAGGCGTTCAATCCAGCACACCTAGAACAATTGCGCCAAACAGGTAGCTGTATCGAGTGTGATTTGAGTGGGGTACAATTGGCTGATGCTCTCTTGAGCAATACGAATTTGAAGGGGGCTAATCTGGCTGGTGCTAATCTTATCCGCGCCGATTTAAGACGTGCCAATCTGGAGTATGCCAACCTGAGTGGTGCGAGTCTGGTTTCTGCAAATCTTACGGATGCGAAGTTAACTGGAGCTAATCTGATTGTGGCAGCCTTAATCGGTGCAAATCTAACTCGTGCGAATTTAGCTGGCGCTGGATTAAGTCTAGCTAAACTAGCGAATACTAATCTAGTTGGTGCCAATTTAAGCCTTGCTGAACTAAGGGCGGCGGATTTAAGTAATGCGAATTTGACCGCTGCTGATTTGAGTGGTGCTGACTTGAGAGAGGCAGACTTGGATAATACTATCCTCAATAACGCTAAACTTAGCTATGCGATTATGCCGGATGGTACTTTATTACCTTAATTTGTTGATTGTTGATTATTTTACTGTTCCCTATTCCTAATTTAAATGTCTAACTATTTATCAAATTTACGACATTTTCTGTATAGTGGGATCATTGTCGCTGGCATCTGGTCTTATAGCTTGGCTGCTAACGCCTCAGAATCCGTCGTCTTAAAATATCGTTTTCTG
The DNA here is from genome assembly GCF_040217205.1 of Coleofasciculus sp. A1-SPW-01. NCBI lineage: Bacteria > Bacillati > Cyanobacteriota > Cyanophyceae > Coleofasciculales > Coleofasciculaceae > Coleofasciculus > Coleofasciculus sp. A1-SPW-01. Next base: position 34,300 of record NZ_JAVJNP010000023.1, read on the forward strand.
CGAGAGACGATATCGGTTCCCGAACTCTCGACATTTGCCCAAACCGGTGAGTTATCACGTTCTCTACAAGCGTATCTGGATTTGGCTGGGAAGCAACCCGAAGAACTACGGACGACTTTAACCCAACCCATTTCAGTTAATGGGATTATGCTTTCTCGGATTCTCAATACTCCTGTGGGAGAAGTAATGCTTGATCAAGTGAGTGAGGTGATTCATACTCCGACTAACCGGGCAAATCGCCAGTCGTTGCGATCTGCCTTAGTGATCTCGGCGCTCAATGATAATCAAATCACCCTGATCGAAATCCTGGAAAACTACCCAACCGCCGATGTTCATGTTGAAGGCAATCGCTTAGCGGAAATCGTGCAACAAATTACCCGCCTGAGTGAGGGTATGCCTCAGATTTTTTAATAAGCCAGAGTCTCTAGGGTATCCCGCAAATACCGACGCACCCGATGCTCCAAGCTGCGATCTTGAAGGTGATGGGCGGCGGGATGCTCCATTTGCCAGCGTTGAAATCCAGAACTGGCTGCGATCGCTTCTTTGAGATTGTCCCAAACTGGACTATCTGGGGAAATTTGGTTGGATTCGGATACAGTTGTGCTTTTCATAAACCTTTATCGTGATCTAAACTGAATGAGTTCGTAGCAATTCTTAACTGTTATTTGTATTTTTTAACCTTATTCTCAGAATAACGGAGCTGCGTTGTTTAAATTGTTACATTTGCAACAACTGATTGCCAACCTACCCAAATTTTTAGGACATCGGTCAAGAAACCGGGTTTCTGGGGGTGAAAGGTTGATATAGAGTTGTCATCCTCACGAGAAACCCGGTTTCTAGGAATACTTAGTCTAGACTCAAGGATGACATCCTCCCTTAAGGTTTGGCTGTTGACGTTTAATGTAGCCAAACTCAACTCAATCCACTTGTTCAGGGGACGATTCAGCCGAGGAAGACTCTGGGGCGATCGCAGGTAAAATTTGTTTGACCCGAAACCCTGGTACTGTAAAGTTTTCCGGTATTTTTTCCACTGGATAAGGTTGAGTTGCTGCCCACTCCGCCTCGCTCGTGAACAGAACTTGAACCACACTCAAAGGCACTTGCAAAAATAAGTGGCTTGCCAGAAACCCAACTCCTGCCAAAGCCAATCCAGCGATGTGCCATTGAACTGTCCAGGGAACGACCCCTGCCGCTAAAGGAGCGATGCTATAAATTTGCCACAGTACCCATACCATAAAACCTGCTGCCATAATCGTTAGCAGCGGGTTAGTTTTCCGGTCAAATAAGCTCAACAGTCGCCGCTGGGATTCCGTTAGGCGATCGGGTTTCAGAGCAACCACGAGCAGACTAAAAATATCAAAGGGGCGGGTCAATTGCATCCACAAAACTGGTGCGATGCCGATAACTGCCAAAATTAAGAGTTCTAGCCAGATAGGTAACAGGGGTTCACCCGTTGCCAGTCCTAGCGCGACAAACTCTAACGTTAGGGGAAGTGCAGCTAAACCTGCCAAATGTATCCACAAGAACGGTTCAGTCCAAAAAGAGCGCATTGGGTTGTCCTTTGTCTTTTGTGATTAGTCCTTAGTCATGAACCAAGGACTAATCACCTATCATCTAAGTCGCTGATAGAGTCCGGCGCTTGCTCACCATCTTATAGGTTTCGATGATGTCACCTTCAGTCCAATCATTGAATCTATCAACACGAATACCGCATTCAAATCCGGCATTGACCTCTTTGACATCATCCTTCATCCGCTTCAGCGAATCAAGCACTCCTTCGTAGATCATTTGACCCCGACGTTGCACTCGGATCTTGCAATTCCGCACTGCTTTGCCTGACTGTACGTAGCAACCTGCCACCGCACCACGACCGACGGGGAAGACAGCTCGGACTTCCACTTGACCCAAGGGTTCTTCCACCAATTCTGGCTCCAGTAACCCTTCCATCGCCGCTTGAATGTCATCCAAGAGATTATAGATGATGTTGTATTCGCGCACATCAACACTCTCTTGTTCAGCAGCATAACGAGCGCCGTGAGCCAAAGTGGTATTAAAGCCAATGATTACCGCACCACTAGCCGCCGCTAAGTCAACATCGGTTTCGGTGACTTCTCCAGCCGTCGCTAATAGGACTCGGATTTGAACTTCATTTTGGGGTAATTGTTTGAGTGAACCCAGAATGGCTTCAACGGAGCCTTGCACATCTGCCTTTAGGATCAAGTTGAGTTCTTTGAGTTCCCCTTCTTGAGCTTTGGCAGAGAGGCTATTCAGGCTGACTCGACGGGACGACATCACCTGTTGCAGACGAGATTCGCGCTGTTCTTGGCTTCTCGTATCCGCAACGGCGCGAGCTTCTTTTTCTTGTTCAAAGACGTCAAACTCATCACCAGCAGCCGGGACATCGCTTAAACCCAATACCTCTACGGCAAAGGAGGGGGCTGCCTCGTCTACTCGTTTGCCTCGGTCATCGGTCATGGCTCGTACTTTACCGAAGACCGATCCCGCAACTAGAGTATCACCCACCCGCAGCGTGCCATTTTGCACCAACAATGTGGCAACTGGACCTCTAGATTTATCCAAGTTGGCTTCAATAACCGTACCTTTGGCTAATCGGGCGGGGTTAGCGGAGAGTTCTTCAATGTCAGAAACGAGCAGGATCATTTCCAGGAGCGTATCCAAGTTTTCTTTTTGGATCGCACTCACGGGCACCATGATTGTGTCACCGCCCCATTCTTCTGGAACCAATCCATGTTCCATTAACTCCTGCTTCACTCGGTCAGGTTGTGCCCCTTCCTTATCGATTTTGTTAACGGCAACCACAATCGGCACCTCTGCGGCTTTAGCATGGCTGATCGCTTCTCGGGTTTGCGGTTGCACCCCATCATCGGCGGCGACGACCAAAATAGCAATATCGGTCACTCGCGCTCCCCGCGCCCGCATCGCGGTAAAGGCTTCGTGACCTGGAGTATCCAGAAAGACCACCTGTTGGACTTTATCTTCATGCTCTACATCGACATGGTAAGCACCGATGTGCTGAGTTATTCCTCCCGCTTCGCCTTGTGCCACTTTGGTTTCGCGAATGGCATCCAGCAGCGTAGTTTTACCGTGATCGACGTGACCCATGATTGTGACTACAGGTGGACGCCGAACCAGGTATTCCAAGTCAGCCGCATCCAGCATTTCGGTCACTTTAGTGGCTTCCGATTCAGCTTCTTGTGTCTGAACATCAACGCCAAGTTCTTCGGCAACCATTTGAGCGGTGGGCAGATCCAGGGTTTGGGTGATATTCACGGCCAATCCCTTGAAGAATAGCTGCTTAATCACTTCTGTTTCGGCAAGGTTCAGCTTATTCGCCAGTTCTCGAACGGTTAGCGAATCGTTTAGCACAATTTGCTCGGGACGTTCAGCGACTTCTTGCTTTTCACGACGGCGATCGCGACTTTCTGGTTTACTGCCGGTTTTAACTTCTGGCTTTTTCCTAACCTGACTGGCTGCCGTTGGTGGGGGAGTCTGTCCCGTTTGAGATTTAGGTTTAGGAGGACGAGCGACCGACATACTGACTGCCACAGGAGTGTCAGCTTGTTGGTAGTCACCATCAAACTCTTCCTCATCCTCTTCGATCAGTTTAGGTCGCCGCTTGAGCTTAGCCGCTTTTCCGGGTTTAGCTCCTTCGCGATCTTCTTCTTCATCAATCCATTCTCGTTTCTTCGACTGACGTGGCGGCGTGGGTCGTTTGACTTTAAGATTTTTAAGTTCCGGTGGTTCCAGAAGGGTTTCTACGCCCTCATCGACCTCCTCCTGCTTCTGTTCCTGAGAATCCGAATCGATAGCCGCCACTTCAGGACTCTCACCCGGACGAGTCGGTCGGGAGCGTTTGGGGGGAGATTGAAGTTTAGGAACAGGCTGAGCCGGAGGTTTCGGATGAGCTGGGGCGGGAGATTTAGCCGGAGTTTGAACCGGAGTTGGCGGTTCAGGAGAACTCGTCGATTCAGGCGGCTGAGAACGGTCATCCGACTCTGATGGAGTCTCATCCGATCGCTCGCGCTTCAATTTCGGTCGTTCGACCTGGGTGGGTTGACTGGGTTTCGGTGACGCTGGTCGAACGGGGGGTTGGATAAGTTTGGGTTTGGCTTCCACTTCAGCTTTAGTATCGTTCTCCTGTGACCCTTGAGATGGAGTTAGTGTTTCTGTTTCTGACTCAGAATCGTCCTCCTGCAAATTCACTGGTGTCGTCGGTCGATTAAGCTGGGCGGGTGGACGCGGTGGATTCACAGTCGGCTTGACGGGGGGTTGAGAAGACTTTGACCCAGATTCTGATCCCTGGGAAGAGCTAAAACTGGAACGAGGCTTAGGCTTAACGCTCAAAATTTGCTGTTTTCGCTGATTATTATTGTTAGAGCGTCCATCCGCATGGTTAGCAGATGCTGAGGTTGTTTGGTCACGACCTTTGAGGCTAGTGATCCCCTCAGCATATTTTTCCGCCGCCGCTCTGATTCGCTCAGCTTCAGATTCTGTAATCGTGCTACTGTGACTTTTGACTGCAATATGAAGTCCTTCGCAAATATTCAAAATGTCCTTGTTGTCCAAATTCAATTCCCGTGATAATTCGTAAATTCTGACTTTGCCGTTGTTCATCCACTATTCCCCCGTCGTACATATTGTTACACCATAGCTAAATGATTGAAAGCGTGCGTGGTCATTGGTTTCCGTGCCGGATTGGCTTAAATCAATAAGGTGTCTTTAAGAGTCTACTCGATAACTCACCAATAACTCATGTTACACAGGCGATCATTGATTGACTGTAAGCCAGTTGGATATCTCTACACTCTTAATCAGAGCCTGGATAGTTAACTTACACAAATCTTAACAAAACTAGATAGATTTTCTAGATCCCTAGATCCTCAGTCTCTTCCTCAGGTAGGAGTTGTTAACTTGATCAGGGTCAGACTCACCTCCGAACACCATTAGTAATGGTACTCCTTTACCATCCTAGCGATTGCTTAGGTTCATTGAGAGCCTTGCTGGAGTTTTTTGGATGCTATGCTCAATCGCTGCTGCGTTGGATGCTCCAGGGACAAGGTTCTAAACGCTGCCATAATCGTTGATAAATTTCGTCGGGAACCAATGCCCTCAGCGCTCGTCCCAATCGATTTTTCTTCTGAGCAGCTGCCAGACAACTCGCTTGAGGACAGATATAAGCCGAACGTCCCATGCCCTGATCTAATTTTACCTGTCGCGATGGATGGATTCGCACAACTCGCCATAATGCTTGTTTTTGAGCCACCCGGCGACAACTTAGGCAACGTCGGTAATTGGGTTCCATAAGATTCGGACAATGATTTTGGTGTAGGCTCCATGAAAATCTCTCCCCGTTCCCTCTTGATCAAGTTAGGTGCAAGAGTTCAACGCCCTTAAGGAATCTAACACCTTACTTTGATCCTCCGAAGATTAGGACAAAATATCCTCCTCTTCCTCGTCTTCAGCAAATTCCTCGTCGTCTTCAGCAAATTCCTCGTCGTCTTCAGCAAATTCCTCGTCGGCTAGAGATTGAGGATTTGTCACCTTTGCCTCTAACTCGGCTGGTGAGGAAGTTTCTCTCTCTAGTTGCTCCTCATCCTCTTCTTCATCAGCGAGTTCGGCTTCCCTCTGTGCGATCGCGGCTTGTAACTCCTGCATTTTCTGGTGTTCAGCTTCGTAGTCGTACTTGGCGATATCTTTAATATCAATCTTCCAACCTGTGAGACGAGCTGCTAGGCGAACATTCTGTCCCTCTTTGCCAATAGCTAAACTGAGCTGATCTTCGGCGACCAAAATGTGAGCCTGACGCCCTTCTGGATTCACCAATAAGACTTCCTCCACTCGTGCGGGACTCAGTGCATTGGCTATATAGGTAGCGGGATCAGGCGACCAACGAATCACATCTATTTTTTCGCCGCGCAATTCATTAACGACCACTTGAATCCGCGATCCCCTAGCGCCGATACAAGCCCCAACGGGATCAACATCCCGCTCTAGGGTATCCACGGCAATTTTAGTCCGAGGTCCGACATGACGCGACGGTGGATTAGCTTCTCGCGCCACCGCCACGATTCGCACGACTTCATCTTCGATTTCTGGGACTTCATTGGCAAACAGATAGACCACTAAACCAGCCGAAGCTCGCGAAACCACAAGCTGGGGTCCACGGTGAGGACCTTCACGCACTTTTTTGAGAAAAACCTTAAAGGTACTGCCAATGCGATAGGTATCGTTGGGTAATTGTTCGCGCTTGGGCAGTTCGGCTTCCACTTCCGGCTGACCAAAGCCACTGCTAATCGCCATGATCACCGATTGCCGCTCAAATCGTAGCACTCTGGCTTGGAGAACCGTTCCTTCTAACTCTTCAAACTCTTCTTGGATCAACTTGCGCTGTTGATCCCGTAGTTTTTGGGAGAGTACCTGCTTGGTTTGAATAGCAGCCATGCGACCAAAATCACGTTGATCTGGGGTAACATCCAGAACCACCGAGTCACCTAATTGTGCCTCTGATGCGACTTCTTGAACTTCTTTGAGGGAAATATGATGATCGGTGTTGCCAACTTCCTCAACAATGGTTTTGGTACAAAGAATGCGGAATCCTTCTTCTTCGATATCTAAATCGACTTCAAAGTTGTTAAAGTACTCATCATCAAAATGAGGTCGCTCCATGCGTTGCGCTCGGCGATAGCGCTCATAGCCTTTGATCAGTGCTTCTCTCAGTGCCTGTTGGACTGCTGATTTAGGTAAATTATGGCTTTGAGAGATCTCTTCGATCATCTTTTTTAGTCCCGGCAGATTAACGATAGACATAGGCAAATCTCCATAAACTGTTTATTAGGGGTCGTGAACAACAGAACCCATGCTCAATGACTAAATTTCATAAGATCTAAACAGGTTTAACCCTGCTCATCGAACTGTACTTTAGTCACTTGATCGCGAGGAATGGCGATCGCCCGTCCTTTTTGGTTGATATATACACGGGTATCATCCCGGCGAATTAATTTCCCTCGCCATTCTTTATGTCCTTGGTCAGGTTCAGCGGTGTTGACCACCACGGAAAATCCTTTAAATGCGATGAAGTCTCGGTCTGTCGTTAGCTCTTGCGAGATCCCAGGACTAGAAATTTCCAAAACATAAGCATCTGGAATCAAATCCACGGCATCTAATTCAGCTTCTAAAGCCCGACTCATACGTTCACAGTCATCTAAACCCGTATCGCCGTCGCGGTTGCGGATATCTACCCGAAGTACAGGGGGACGTCTGTTCGTGTGAAACACCGCCCCAACGAACTCCAATCCCAATTTTTCGGCTACTGGGGTTGCCAAATCGATTAGTTGTGGAATCAGGGGATGAGTCATAGAAAAACTTCAACAAAAAAAGTGGGTTCAACCCACCTCCAGGTAAAATTTCTGCCAAGAAGCTTAGCGACGATTGACACAATCTCTACCCTGCTTGTGTACTTGGGAATCGTTTTATAGCTTCCCCAGACTCCGACATCAGGATAGAGTAACTTCCGTTGCTATGTTAGAGTTTAGCGCAATCTTTGCAGGTTGTGGGATCGGGTGACCACAAGCAAAGGGGGTTACGCTGGAGTATTGGTACTGTATTAAGTGTAAGTAAATCGCCCTCAAACCCTTACTGTTCCCTGTTACACACCGAGCGTGTTACCGAGCGTGTTACTGAGCGTGTTACTGAGCGAAGTCGAAGTAAGTCGAAGTAAGTCGAGGTAAGTCGAGGTGTTCCCTAATCTCAACCGTTAACTTTAATTGTGTCCACCCACTTACACCTGTCGCTTTTGCCGAATTGCCCGGGTTTGGTCAAGAATGTCCTCTAAGTCCTCTTGGGACAAACGCTCAACGTAATTAACTTTGACTTCCTCTAAGAAGGCGTTGAGCAAGTATTGAATTTCATCTAAGGTTTTCTGGGTCTGAATTTGGGAACCATAAGCTTCGCCCAGATGACTAATTAAGCGTTGCAGAATTTGATCCCCGACTGGATCATCTGCGATCGCGGCGTCTAATCCATTGTAAAGCGCTTGGGTAATTTGGTGTACCAGTCGTTCGGTTAACTGATTGCGAATTGTTTCTACACCTGGTACTTTCTCTAGTCCCTGATAGGCTTGAGACTGATTCAAAATTTTGTCCACGTTATGCCGTAGCAAGTCTTCTACATCGGTACGGATAGCAGGAAGAACTTGCTCAACAGTCATCTGCACCATAATTTTAGTCAGTGCTGCAACTTCGTCGGTTTCGTTGAGATCGATGTAGGGGCGAACTTCCCGTTGCTGAAGAAAATTGGCTATCTCCCCTTGGCGAATGGAAGATTGGAGTTCGTTAATAATCTGAATCACTACCACTTGGGTCATATCGCCAGCGATTTCAGCGACAAATCCTTGACGCGCTTGTTTTTGGATCGCACTCATATCCACTAGCTTCGCTTGATCCAGTCGGATTGTCACTGGAATGATTCGCAGCCAGCGCCAAAGGGGAATCAACAAAAAGATGTCATACCAACGCCATAACATGGCATCGAGCCAACTAACCCCGGTGCGGTGGCGACTGATCAACCAGGTACGTGCCAAAAATTCTGCCAAAAACAGAGCGAAAAAGGGAAAATCGACGAGTCCAAAATAATCGACAAAATCTCCGGTTTCCCCAATAGGGCGGTAATAATTCGCTGCCATAAGAGGACGAATCTCATCATTAAAAAATTGGAGTTCATCCTCGGGTTCTCTAGCGGTTAAGTTTTCTAAACTCCAAAACTGTCTAAATGATTCTTTCGCTGAATCCTCTTCAGTGGCAATATGCTCTCGCATCTTATTCTTAATTTTTTCCAGATCCCCCGTCTTATCAGCGAGTTGGAAGGGATTTGTCTCAATCATTTCTACGCTGCGTTGGCGCAGATATTCCAGGATTTGGGCAACTTCAGGAGATTGTAAGCTTCTCAGCTTAGTTCTTAAGTTTGTTGCATCAATCTCTGCTTCTAGTTCATTAACTTTTTCCAAATATTGATCTGTGTCTCGGTAGGGTTCAATACCTTTAATTGGGTCATACCACTGTGTAATCGGAGGTAGAGGAACCTCTAAGGGCAAACCAGGAAAACTAACCGGGCCGATGTCAAAACTAAATAACTGGACTTCCCCATGTAGCCAAAAATCTCGCAGAGGCAGGTAGGTCAAGTCAAATAAGACTAAGAAGTAGTTGAACGAAGCCAAAAGCGCCATCACACGTTCAAACCAAAGGGCGCGACGGACTTGACGTTTACTTTTGCTTGGGGTCAGTCTTTGAATGGATGACATATTTTTTCAGGCTAGATCAGCGCCAAGTTTGGCTATAAATAATCAGTAGTTATCGTCAAACTGGGACTGATCAGAAGGGATTCAGTTAAAGTGCTTACTAGAAATATCAATCCTATGAGTGATAAGGTTCACTGTCAAACTAGGTTAGCTGGGCGGTTGTAGACGCGGAGCGGCTTCCCGTAGGGTAACCGCAGCTACACAAACGAAACCCGCCTGCGCGGGTTCCCCACCGTTAACTTTAATTGTCCCCACCTACTTATGGAAAGACACGACCGGGATGAGTCATGGGGGCGCTGGGATTGTTGTAGATCTCCCATTCCTCAATCCCCCGATCGCGCAGAATGGTTTCGGCTTGGCTTATTTGCTCATCCGTTCCCTGAACCAACACCAGATAATCCCCATGAGAGAGGCGATGGCTATATTTTTTGGCTTGCTCTTCGGGAACGCCTAAGTTCGCGAGTATACCGACCAAACCACCAGCAGCCGCACCAATAGCTCCTCCGCCTAATGCAGAAGCGATCGCAGCGGCTTCGGTTCCGACAAATACCACGGGACCCACACCAGGAACCGCTACGGTGACTAACCCAACCAGTAATCCGGTTAATCCGCCCAAGACACCCCCAGCGACAGTCCCGGTGGCTGCATCTTTGGCTTTTTCATGACTCACGGGATCGGTGACTCTCACCCCAGACACCTGATCGGGATGTTCGGCGTCTTTGGCAATCACTGAAACGAGGTTCATGTCAAATCCAGCCGCTTTTAACCCATCGAGAGCCTTTTTTAAATTTTGCTCGTAAGAAAAGACACCAATCGCTCGCTGATTTTGCGTTACAGGTGTTGGTGCTGTTGGTGGTGGAGTAACCGGAGTTACACCCGTCGGTGTTGCACCCAAAGGTTCACCAAAGGGTCCTGTATACGCCGTGCCAAGGGGTGTAGGAGATCCCACTGGAGCCGCCGTTGGGTGAGTATAGCCGGGAGCGGGAGTATTCACCTCAGGACGATTATAACTTCTCCACTCTTGAATTCCTTGGGGTTTCAGGATAGAAGCCGCACGGCTGATTTCCTCTGATGTGCCATCCACTAGGATTAAATAATGTCCTTTTTCTAAGCGATCTTGGTAAAGTTTAGCTTCAGCTTCGGTAACTTCTAATCCAAGTAACGCCCCAAATAAGCCGCCAGCCGCGCTACCAACCGCCCCACCCAAGAGCGTATTACCAATTACTGAAGCCGCTGCACCGCCGACTAAAATGGGTCCAACTCCAGGAAGCGCGATCGCACCCAAGGTACCAATTAAACCGACGATACCTCCTGTAACTCCCCCCGCAACCGCACCAGCCGCCGCACCTTCTCCGGCTTCATTTTCGGTATCGTCTTGCACTTGAACACCAGCAATTTGCTCCTCATCCCGGGCAATGACTGATACTTGGTTCATGGGAAAATCTGCATCTATCAGATGTTTTAGAGCATCTTCGGTAGCTTGTCGCGTCGGAAAGACCCCCACACCTCGCTGATATTGACCTAACGTCATAGTATCCGCCTCCATCTATCTATAGGTTTTCAACCTGATACCCCTATTTCTACATTTCTCTGGCAGACATTCATCAATCGTGCGAGATAACCATTATTAGTCACTTGTCCATCTGTAGGAAGAAAGAATTGTGTGAATCATGCATTGGATGAGGTAGTCGAGGCGGATTTAGTCACATCTAGGTAAAGTACGAAACGATAATCGTAAAACCCGTCCTGATATCAACACTCTATCGCCTGTTCCCTCACATAATGAGGTAGCTTGCTTGTTTTCGGTAACGAGTATGACAAAGGACGAATGACAAATAACCATTCCACGGAAATTGCGACTCAGGGGTTCGGTTCTACGACCCCAGAGAGATGACGAGAGCCAGTATCCTCATAGGTAGACAAGTAGAATTGGCAGTTCATGGGGATAGATAGTGGTGCAAAAGTGGTTGTTACCAAACATCAGCGAAGTTTTAGCTCAGAATACGCCGACTGGGGTGAACAATCCGGTCGAATCTCAGGTTGAATCGACAACGGTTGTCATGGATAAGGGACAGCGCAGTGCGGCGAGTCAGCGGATGAGAGACGAAAGGAGATCGCAGCGAGAATGGCAAAGTGCGATCGCGTCTCTGGAAAAGTTACTCTTACAAGTCCTTTGCCAACAGGATCAAGGTGACAACTCAGCATCTCTAAATGGGTTAGTTTTAGCCGGTCCTGCACCTGTTTTAAGCCACTCTGATCTGCTTTCTCATTTTCAAACGGGGGTGTTTACGACTGAAACTGTAAACCCCTGGAGTTTTATGCCCTTTCAATTGCCTCCAGCTCAACCGGAAAAAGCTCAAGGTACGGTTAATACGACTTATGAACTCTGCTTATTTCCGGCTGACTCATTAACTGAGGAGCAGTTTTGCTTAGTCTTTACCCGTGGCTTTAGTTTAGTTATGGCGGCGGGAGAAGACCCAAATGGTGTACCTGGATTTCGCTTCTCCTTTGATCCAGAGGATGTGCAAAAAGCTTGGGCGTCTCTTTATCCTCGATTATTATTAGCCAATCCCCATCAACTGAGTTATTTAGATACATTAGTTAAGCAGTTTGCGCCTCAGCCTCCCGATTATAAAATTGTTATGCAATTTGGGCGTCAGTTGCTGCAAAATATGCCGGAATATTCTGTAGAACCGAAGAATGAAACCATAGCAGTAACACCGATTAATTCAGTTACTCAAGTTTCTACAGATCCGGCGTACAGTGAGACAATTGAAGACCGGGATTGGCAACCCTTAGCTAAGTCAGAAACCCGGGTTAATCATCGAGTGTCCCAACTCCGTGAATCCGCCCCGGATGTGGAACTTCTGCAAGCTTTAACTCATGAAGTTCGCACACCACTAACGACGATTCGCACGTTAACTAAATTATTATTAAAACGTAAAGATTTAGCACCAGAAGTAATTCGGCGTCTGGAAATCATAGATCATGAATGTACAGAACAGATTAACCGCATGGAGTTAATTTTTAGAGCCGTTGAATTAGAAACAAAAGCGGTGAAAGAAACCCCGGTTAATCTCACATCAATGTCATTGGCTCAAATTTTCCAGACTAGTATTCCCCACTGGCAAAAGCAGGCACAGCGGCGTAATGTTAGCTTGGATGTCGTATTGCCGCAAAATCTGCCCACGGTGGTGAGTAATCCTTCGATGTTAGATCAGGTGTTGACGGGTTTAGTGGAGAATTTTACCCGTACCTTACCCGCCGGCGGTCATATTCAGGTGCAGGTCACTCCCGCTGGAGACCAGTTAAAGTTGCAATTTCAGTCCCAACCTAACCCAGACAATTCGGGGAATTTGGATAAGTTTGGACAGTCAACCTGTCAGACGTTAAAGTCAATTGGTCAGTTATTAATGTTTCAGCCAGAAACAGGCAGTCTGAGTTTGAATCTAAACGTGACCAAGCATTTGTTCCAAGCCTTGGGCGGTAAATTAATTGTGCGTCAGCGACCGCAAACTGGGGAAGTGATGACGATATTTTTGCCTTTGGAAGTTAGGAATAATAGCAGTAATCAAGAGGGAATATTGGTGTAGCAGTCTCACCAACAGCTAGGGGTTTGGTTAAACCCCTGGCTAAAAGCTAAAGTTGTATCATTTCGCGTCACTATCTGGCTGAACTGAGCGCAATTGTGTAGTCCAAGTCATATCATGTTTCGAGAATTCGTCCGTCACATTGAAACCGTTAGCGTAGAACAAGTCAATCAGGTGGCGAAAGAATTACTCCATCCTGATAATCTAGTAATCGTAACGATGTGATCCAAATAGTGCAATATCTGAATACTATGATGCTCAAAAAACTATCCTTAAATCACCCCTGGCAAAATCAATGGCTTCGCCGATGCTTAACCGCAATCATTGGACTAATTCTAGGAATTAACCTAGTATGCTTCCCAGCGATCGCGGCGACTCCAGCCATAGAGGTTAACGTGAGTTTAGGCAATTCAGCCGATGAATTGAAGTTCTTCCCTAACCAATTTGAGTTTGTCGCAGGTAAACGCTATAAACTGTTGCTGGATAATCCTAGTCCCCAAAAGCACTACTTCACCGCCAAAGACTTTGCTGATGCGAGTTGGACTCAAAAAGTTGAAGCCGCCAAAGTCGAAGTTAAAGGAGCAATCCATGAACTAGAACTGAAACCCAGTGGCGAGGCTGAGTGGGTATTTGTGCCAATGAAACCCGGAACCTACGAACTTCATTGTTCAATTCCTGGACATACAGAAGCAGGTATGGTAGGAGAAATTACCATAAAACCTTAATAACTTGGTTAAAAAAGCGATCGCACGTTGGTTAACTTTTCCTAAGATGAGTGAAGTGCGATCGCATCAGACGGGGTATGATTGAGACTATTTTCTGCCAACAATCCCCTAGACGCGATCGGCGGAATAAGGAAATAATAAGGAGAGTCTGCTCCCCCAGCTCCCCCATCTCCCCCAGCTCCCTACCCCACCACAAAATTTATTCAGCAGCCCCTATTTATCCTCGCTTTGAGACTGACGAATGGGAATCTCAATCCAAAATCCAGTTCCTTCTCCTGGCTGAGAACTGCATTTAAAGATTCCCCCATGTTTTTCCACGATAATTTGATAACTAATCGAAAGCCCTAAACCCGTTCCTTTCCCAATCGGCTTGGTTGTAAAAAAGGGATCGAAAATTTGTGATTGAAGTTCTGGGCTAATTCCTGAACCACTATCAGCAATCTGAATGATGATATGAGTTGGAAATGAGCCTTGATTTTCCTCTATTGGTGTGGTGTTATTCGGACTATATTGGTTCTCACTAGTCTTAGATTGAACAGTTGTGGAAATCGTAATCCTCTGGTGATCTGGATTACAGTCTTCTAACGCATCAATCGCGTTGCTCAAAACATTCATAAAAACCTGGTTCAGTTGACTGGGATAGCATTCAACCAACGGCAACTCCCCATAATTTTTGATCACCTGAATCCCTGGATGATTGGATTTTCCTTTCAGGCGATATTGTAAAATCAGTAGCGTACTCTCTATCCCTTCGTGGATATCTACTAATTTTTTCTCGGCTTGGTCAAGGCGGGAGAAGTTTCGCAATGACAAAACTAGCTTGCGAATCCGTTCCGATCCCATTTTCATCGACTCTAAAAGCTTGGGTAAATCTCCTTCTAAAAATTCCAAGTCGATAACATCTAACAATTCAATAATTTCTGGCTCTGGCTGAGGATGATATTTCTGGTAGGAATGAATAATATTCAGTAAATCCTGAGCATACTGACTGGTATAAACCAGGTTACCATAAATAAAATTCACCGGATTATTAATTTCGTGAGCTACTCCCGCAATCAACTGTCCCAGACTCGACATTTTTTCGGTTTGAATCAGTTGGGCTTGAGTTTGCTTGAGATGGTGAAACGCACTTGCCAATTGTTGGGCTTGGGCTTGAGTATGGGTAAATAATTCCGCTTGCTGAATCGCCACCGCCGCTTGATCGGCTAACTTTTTTAGCAGTTTAATCTCTGAGGGAAGCCAATCTCGCCTAGCTTTACATTCTTGAGCAATTAAAAATCCCCACAGAGGTTGCTCCCATCTGGGACAAGGAAGACTATCCAGCATAATGGGTATTTCATTAGTTTGAGGATTCTCCACGCCAATGGGAACAATTAAAGCGGCTTGTACTTGACAACGTTTTAAGAACTCTTGTTGATCCGGAGTTAATCGGGCTTGAGTGACATCCTTAATCACTCCTAAATTACCTCGCTTATACACTTGAATCTGGGCTTTCGAGAAATACTGCTGCGGATCGTCAATATCTAAAAGTGATAACCACTCACCTGTCATCGATTCCACAATAACTTGACCGTGGGAATCATCGGTAAACCGATAAATGATCACTCGGTCAGTGTTCAGCAGTTGACGAACTTCTCGTACAATCGTTTGTAGGGTGGTTTTCAGATCAAGAGTACCGCGAATTTGGTTGGTCACTCGCTGTAGCGCCCGTCCTTGCTCTAGAGATTGCTGTAACTTTGCTGTGCGTTCAGCCACTTGGCATTCTAAGTTACTATTTAGGGCTTGTACTTGAGCATAAAGTTTATATTGCTCGATCGCCATGGCAAAATGATGACCGAGTGCGATCGCTAGTTCAATGTCGTAATTCGTCCACAATTGAGCTTGATTCCATTTGACCTCTCGCCACTGTTCAAAAGATTCACGGGGACTGCGTTGTTCTTCATTGGGGTTAAACTCTCCCGCCCACAAAATTTCTTGCACCACTTGGGAGCGAAAAATACTTAGATAACCCAAGAATGAGGAGCGATAATACAAGGGTATTACTAACCAACCTCGAATTGGAGTCCCATCAAAGGCTGGAGCTAGACTCGCTAACTCTGCGACTTGATGCAAATCATTGACGATGAGTGGCTGACAACCGACAGGAGTCGAAGTGAATTCAGATGAGCCATTGGCTGTGTCAACGGTTCTATCCCCTGTTACCCATTGGACGAACACAGGATGCTCTTCAATCTTCCTCGGACTGTCTTCAAATGTAGGTTGTGTGCCATATATCAGGCACTCTGCCCTCAGATTCACTTGGTCTGGGGCTATATAGAGTCTACCTCCCCCACTCGATAGAGCGCTAACCGTTTCTTGTAAAGCAGCTTGGAGTTGAATGGTGGGTAACGAATGCAGCAAGGTGGAGACACGATTAATCGTCGCTTCGATTTGATGCTGCTGACGGGTTTGGGATAAGAGATTCGACTGAGCAATGGCAATGGACACCTGATCCACCACCGATTGGACAATCTGCAATTCCCGTTGGCTAATGGTACGGGGTGTGACGTGATGAGAGACTAAAAGTCCCCAGAGTCGTTTCTGAGACCGTTGAGCCTGAATATCATAATGGACAATGGGTAAGACCATGGAAGACTGAACCCCCATTGCTCGTAAATACTTGACATGACAAGCATCTACGGGACGATAGTGAATCGGTTGCGGCGTGGAGCGATCATCGGTTTCTGAGGGTTCTAAGGGTGATAAACCAATTAGTCCCTCGGAAACATCCACAATGGAACGCAAGCGCTCAGTGAGGTACAATTGACGGGCTTGTTCGGGAATATCATCGGCGGGGAAGTTTAATCCGTTGAGAGAAGACAGTCGATTGGTGTTGACTGATTCAGCAATCACCTGTCCACCACCCGACGCATGAAAGCGGTAAACCATGACGCGATCGGTTCCTAACAACGATCGCACTTCTGCAACTGTGGCATTTAAAATCTCTTGTAACTCTAAGGATTGGCGAATCCGATTCGTGATCCGGCGCAATAAGTCTTCTTGATCGAGTTCTGGTTGTAACACTCTCCTACTCCTATGAAACACTCTCTGATTCTGGTTTAGGGGGTAATCCAAGTGATGAATCAGAGGTTTAGCTCGATGCACCGACTTCACAAATCTGTATGAATATACTTAACTTATAGTTTAAGGATTCTTTGGTCTGAAATCAGTTTTCACATAAAACCCAGCCGTGAGCGAACCCTAACCTGACCGCCCTGAGTTGTATGTCACGCCTTTAATGGGCATACCCTCCCACCTTTTACACCCCTGATCAAGATTCCCCTGAGATACTTTAGATGCACATCAGCGAATCAGACGGTAAATGTGATTCTAAGTGGGTGGACACAATTAAAGTTAACGGTTGAGATTAGGGAACACCTCGACTTACTTCGACTTACTTCGACTTACTTCGACTTACTTCGACTTCGCTCAGTAACACGCTCAGTAACACGCTCAGTAACACGCTCAGTAACACGCTCAGTAACACGCTCGGTGTCTCACGGGGAACAGTAAGGGTTTGAGGGTGATGTACAAAACTTAATACAGCACCGTTTTCTTTTGTCCGACTACTTACCGTTTCCTCTGAATCACCTGAAAGCGGAAGAGTATGCGCCTGTTTCAGATTTACCGATCTACGAGTTTGCAGTTCGCCTGTGCTAAATGCTGTCGGATATGTTGACGAACATTCATCAGCATTTTCCCCAAATGATTCTCACCGGTTTGATCCTCACCACACCCCCAGTAGTAATCTGTGGGAGAATCTTCAACAATCACGTCTTCTCCGGTGTTCAGCAGGATTTGCTGAATATCAGGATGGGTAAGAAATTTGGTCAAAACCCCTCGCCACATAATCTGTTGTTTTACCTGTTCCCAATCAGGACGATGATTCCGGGTGCGATCGCGTCCGAGGAGGGCGGCTTCCATTGGTGTTGACACATTTTTTATTGTCCTGATCAAGGCTTCGTCTGTCGTCCCGACGAACTTGTGCGCCTGATAGTAATGCTCAACGGTTTGCCAACACCAGCCATCGATCTGGATCGGGTGGGGAGAGAAGTTGGAAAAGCAGCCATAGGGTTCCTCAACCTTATAAAAATAAATTGTCATGGCAAAACTATCAAACTATTTCGCTGGGCAAAAAGCCTCGTCTGATGACGAGTCATGGTTTCGGGTGCGGCGTCGGAAAGGATGTCCCGTTAAGCCCACCCCAGATTTAAGGGTTTAGTTATCTAGTCCTTTTTATTCGTCAACCGACGGCTGATTGACACCTAAATCTTATAGTAGCGATCACGAGACGTTTACGAGGAGGCAGATGAGGAGAGGGGGAGCTAGTACAGCGGGCATGGAAATACTTGAGCAGCTTTGTATCTGCGGGGGAGCAGCGGAGCAGGGGAAGTTTATGACGTGAGGTGAATCGCCAAACCCTCTAAAACAATAGCAGCCTGACCTGACTCATCTAAGGAATCTCCTCTTGCTATCACTAGTCTAAATAGAGTTGCACTGAACTACTACTCTTGAGTGGTCTTCAGTTGCATTGCTCCCAACAAGTTAATTGAGGAAATATTAGCGGCTATGGTTGGGCTGCTATTGTTTATTTGGATCGTTTCACTATCTGATGTGGCAGATATTACTGATACAAGGGAAATAAGATGGATAGTTATTTTACCTCCTGAACTCAACAGTGAACGGAAGTGTAATATCTGTCACTGGAAGCTTTCTTGCTTGCTTCAATTTTTAATCTATCACTGTTCCGGACAATGGTGTCAAAATGATAAACTAATTTACTTTTCGTTAAAATCTGTAATGTAATTGGGGGGAAATGTCGAAAAAAAAAGAGTCACTTGCGCGACTCTCTTGATTATCAGGGTGCATCTACGTATCAAACTATAGCACTTTAGGGATGAGGGGTGTAACCCCCTATTTTGTACGCTAAAACCTAAGGATAGTGCTGAAAGCCAGTCTGTAAAAGGGTTTCAGGGGAAAATGGATAAAAACCTAGCGCTCATTTTGTTACAAAAATTAACTAAGATAGAAGAAATAGTCACCCTGAATCGGGAACCATGCAAACAGCTACCCCACCATCAACCCGTAAAGCCTGGGCAAAGGCGATCGCTCAACCCGCCACTGAATTTCCCCTAACCCCCTTACCGATTCTCTCTGGCAGAATTCCTCAAGGATTACGAGGCTCACTGTATCGCAATGGACCTGCCCGTCTAGAACGAGGAGGTCAACGGATGGGACATTGGTTTGATGGGGATGGTGCTATTTTAGCGGTTCATTTCACCGATGCTACAGCCACTGGGGTCTATCGCTACGTGCAAACCCCCGCCTATCAAGACGAAGCCGCCGCCGGGACATTACTTTATCCTAACTATGGCACCAAAGCTGCAGGGCGAATCTGGGAACGGTGGGGTAAACCTGTGAAAAACAGGGCAAATACCTCTGTATTACCCCTACCGGATAAATTACTAACTCTTTGGGAAGGCGGGAATCCTTATGCACTTGACCTGCAAACCTTAGAAACCTGGGGGCGCGATCGCTTAGACTATTTAGGCGAGGGAGACTCGTTTTCAGCCCATCCCAAGTGTGATCCAGAAACGGGGGAGATATTTAACTTTGGCATCAGCCTCGGACTTAATTCCAGCTTAAATCTCTACAAAAGCGACTCAACGGGCAAAATCGTCCAAAAAGGAACGATACCACTCAAAGGCATACCCCTAGTTCATGATTTTGTCCTCGCAGGCTCTTATCTTGTCTTTTTCGTACCCCCTGTACGAGTGAATCTCCTACCCGCCGCCTTGGGGGTGAGTAGCTTTGGCGAGGCGATGGAATGGCGTCCCCAATTAGGAACCCAAATTTTAATCGTTGACCGAGAAACGCTTTCATTAGTCGCCCGTAGCGAAGCCGATCCTTGGTTTCAGTGGCATTTTGCCAATGGCTATGTGAATCAGCAGGGTTCGATTGTGGTCGAATTTATTCGGTATCCGGATTTTGGCACAAACCAACGTCTCCAAGAAATCGCCATCGGTGAGATTCATACGATTACCAACGAGATATTATGGCAGGTTGAGATCAATCCCCAAACTGGGATGATTATCGCCGAACGGGAATTGTTAGATCGATACGTCGAGTTTCCAGTGGTTCCAGACGCGCAAGTGGGTCAAGCCTCCCGTTCTATTTATCTAGCACTGCATCGCCAAGATATGGATCACCGTCGCGAAATTTATAGTGCGATCGCACGGTTTGATTGTCAAACCCAAACCCTAATCGAAGCCGATTTGGGCAAGAATCGCTATCCATCAGAACCTATCCATGCACCTGACGCGCTAAATCCAGAACAGGGGTGGGTATTAACCGTTGTTTATGATGGGAATTCTAACCAAAGTGAAGTGTGGATCTATGACAGCGATGCTCTTGATCAAGAACCTGCCTGTCGGCTGCAATTACCGCAGGTCATTGCGTTGAGTTTTCATGGCAGGTGGAAATCTGTTGGGTAACGTTTTCATTGGTCGCTTAAGACATAAATAACCCGCCTATAAAAAGCGGGTTAGCACGAGGTATTTTCAACTAGCTTTATTTTCAAAATGGTCTACTATCGAGGTTGACAGTCAGGAGGATCAGTTCGATTACAACCAGGGGGCGGACTTTGTTCTGTTGAAGCTAGCACTAACCTTTGCTGATTTACCAGAAAAGAGGAATCAAGTCTTCCTGGTTCAGATAGGGATAGACTAGCGAACAAAACCCAACTATAAATGTGCATTGTAGATGTCATTTGCAGCGCTTATACATTAAGACTGACGTTTTTGCTTCTTTAAGGAGAGTTAAAAATTAATCTCTACAAAAAAAATTCAAAGGCGTAAGTCATGTAATACTTGCTTCAGACTGTTCAATGCTTGATCCGCATAAAACTGGAAAAAATAATAAATTCTATAAATTTAACGACTAAGGGAGTCGAGCAGAAGCAACTATAGATAGAGAATAAAATTTATAGATTTATGATAAATATTTGTTGTAATTATTGTCAGCGTCTCGCCTGAGTAATAAGAAGTTGCGTTCTATCATGTCATTGGAACAGAGGATGGGCTACAGGGAGCCTACACTCGAACAAAGTGAAGGATTCCGCAGATGCTTCGCTACTGTTCCTTCGCTCAGCATGATAGATTACGTCTTTGACTGTAACTTGGTATAAGCCAGCCCTCTATCTTTTGCCTTCTGCCTTGTCCCAAGCAACAAGGGAATAGTTTATCCGGATTTAGCGATAATATTATAATATTATTCGCACAAAATTATCAGCGTAAACTCGTCTATTAAAATTAAATGGATTACAAAACAGCCCGTAACTTTGTGATTAATCAAACCACAATATCTGACCAAAATCAAGACGCCTTTTTGGTTCGACTCAAGTCGTACAAACCACCAATTCCAGGTCAGATTACCAATATTTTATTAGCCCTAAAGATGATATTTGAGCGTCTGCGAGATGCATCGACTCTAGACCGAGAACTTGTTCACGCCTTATATTTATTAGCTTATGAGAGCCGAGAACAGTTTGAAGCAGGGCGTCGGGCTAGTGTGAATTGGCCCCCCCTGCTCGATGAAGATCTCAAGCGCATTGCTCGTGTTGTGGAGAGTATTTTTTCAGGTATTTGGCAAATGAATGACCAATGACTAACGATTTCGCAACTCAACTTCAAGTTTGTCTAAATCTTCTGGCAAGAAAACCGTGATCCGCCCATTAATTGGCTTGCCATTCTCAGTTCGAGTCACTTCTAACCAATAGGCAAAGCGATCGCCTAATAAAAGCTCGCCTTGTCGTGCTATTAGCATTGGTCGATTTTGTCGTCGAGCTAAATCAATGGTTGCGGGTGTGGGATAGGCGTATACCAGGTTAGCTCTCTGGTAATCTTGATAGATTGCTGGACCATAAATAACTCGCAGTGACTCCGTGAGTCGTTCTGGAGTCACGCCGTTAATCATGTCATAGAAGGAAATTTGCTCACTTTGAATCAGGCGGCGATTCGTGGGAAAGGCGATTTGACCTGGAGGAAGCACCGAGGCTTCAAACTTAAATCGTTGAGCGGCGGTATTACGCTTAGTCACGACTAAGCCATCGCCAATACCGGGTTCTAAGGTAGGATGAGCCGCAATCCAAGCCGCGACGGTTTCCACGGTTTGACCGGGTAACGCCTGAGCGGGATTGGCTGTCAACCCCAGTATCATGCCAATGAATAGAAATGACCCCAGTTTACTTTTGTTCATCGCCAGCCTCCTTCAAGTTTTCTTTTCCCTTATAAACAATTATGGCAGTTAGCTGAACATCTCACCGTTCGCTCATCTCTGCGCCCTTTAGACATTTGGCAAAACAATTGTGAATAATATCGGGGCAAATTATATTTTTTAGCCAAAAAGCACAGGCGCTACCTGTAGGGGCACGGCAGTGCCGTTTCCCTACTACATGTGGAGTTTGTGCGTAAGCTCTGTAACTCCTGGAATTTCTGCGTCAGAGCAATCAAGCGGAAGTCATTCTCACCTTTACAGAAATTGAGGAAATTATGAATGACACCTTACCCGACTCAGCACGCAAAAAACGGGCATGGTGGAGCAATCGCAGCAAAGGCGCACTGCAAGCTTCTGCTTGGATGGAAGCCGGATATCGGGTTGAGGATGTTGATTTGGATCAGCAACGGGTAACATTTCGCCAACCTACGGCTAAACCCAAAGTTCCGCATCTGGGTGACACTGTGCTATGGAATGCTCAACTCATCAAGGCACTACGTCGCTATATGGGTTTAACTCAGGCAGAGTTTGCCCAAAAGCTTGGTGTACGACAGGCGACAGTTAGTCAGTGGGAAAACAGCGCTTATGAGCCGACTCTCGCTACATCTAAGTATTTAAGCCTGATTGCAGAACAGGTTGGATTTCACGTCATAGAAGAAGACTAGAACACTCAAACAAATTTCCCGGAGGGTATTTACATATTGATGCTCTACCGCATATTCCGACGCTTCCTGCCGACTTGTGACTACCCCGTAAACGGAGACTTTTACTATGTTAAAACCAAACTGTCCCCCTGGTGAACTCACCTACCAGCAAGGCTATCAACAAGCCAAGCGAGGATTTCGCGATCGCGCCTCTGTTCACCCACCTGGAAACCTACTCTGAGCCTGACTTTGATCCTGATGGGATGTAGCTTACCCCATCCGAACTTGAAAGCCTCGCCGCGATCCTGATCCGAGACTTAACTGCCAACCTGAACGGAAAGGCGATCGCACCTTATCTCAACGCCCTACGTCACGGTAGCACTGATTTACTGCACAGCTTCAGTTTCCGGCGATTTCGCTTCCCATCCCTTGATTTACCTACCAACTTTCCTCAGGTCAAATCGCCTTGGCAAAATGACAGTCATTCTGTCGCTACTTTTGGCTGGCTTGGCGGAATCTGCTCGATCGCGATTAAGGCTTCCATGACTGACTTGACAATTGGTGCAGCGACTGTAGAGCCAAAAGCATTTCCCTTCGGTTCATCCACCACCGCCATCACCACATAACGAGGAGAATCCACACTGAGAATTCCCACAAAGCTGGTAATTTTGGCATTGGTAAAGTATCCCCCCGTGGGACTAGCTTTCTGAGCCGTTCCCGTTTTCCCCGCCACTCGATACCCTGAAATTTGAGCCGTTTTTCCCGTTCCTTGGCTAACCACAGTTTCCATCATTTCCAGAACCTTCTGACTGGTTTCTGGTGAGAAGATAGGGCGGGGCGCACTCAGGCGTGGTTGCCAATATAGCTGACCTTGACTATCAAAAAGTCCTTGTACCATATAAGGCATAACTAACTTACCCCCATTGGCTAACGTAGCATGGAGTTGAGCAAGCTGAAGCGGCGTTAATGAAAAGCCTTGACCAAACGCTGTTGTGGCTGGTTCAATCGGAGAACTGGTAAACTTTCGCTGATTTTTGAGCTGTCCGGCGGTTTCAAAGGGCAGATCTGTTTCTAATCTCTGCCCTAATCCCAATCGTTCTAGCCAACCATAGTAAACCTCAGGCTGCATTTGCTGCATCATCCGCACCATGCCCACGTTACTGGAATGTTGCAGGATTTGTGCCGGATTGATCATGCCATGGGCTTTTTTGTCATAGTTGGCAATGGGCCACCGACCGATCTGAATCGAACCCGTATCATTAAATAAACTATCAGGACGAACTACCCCAGATTCCAGCGCGATCGCTACATTCAAAGGCTTAAATGTGGAACCCGGTTCATACAAGTCTGCCAATGCCCAATTTTTAAACAAACTAATTTCAGAGGTCGAATATTGATTCGGGTTATAGGTTGGTTCTGAGACTAACACCAACAAGGAACCATCCAAGGCATCCATAACAATTACAGTACCTCGTTTGGCATTAAATTCCTTAATTTTTTGCTTAAGGGCAGAACGTGCCGCACGTTGTAACCGACTATCTAGAGTCAGTTGCAACCGCAGATCATCTGAGTGGAGAAACCCTTCTGGAATATGATCCGGCATCAATGTACCATTACCTGCCCGACTCATTCGCAGCGTGCGAATTTCTCGTTCTAATAATTTTTCCTGAGAATACTCAATTCCTGCCTGACCTTGATGATCAACATTGACATACCCAACCACATCGGCGGCTAACTCTTGCTGAGGATAAAGGCGAGAATATTTGGGAATCAGTTCGAGTCCATCCAAACTTAATTGAGCAATTTTGTTCGCTGTATCTTCCGTTAATGACCCGCTAACTTGAATCCCTGTATTTCTTTTATTAAATAGCGTTTCCAAGTCAGTAGACGACTTGTCCAAAATTGGCGCTAGCTGAGTCGCTATAGTGACTTTGGATAGCTTAAACAGTTTGGGATGAACGTAAAGGGTATAGACGCGCCGATCCACAGCCAAAACATTACCATTACGGTCAACTATTGGACGACGCGGAATAAACGGGCGCATATAAATCATCTGCTGTTGCCTTGCTTTTTCTTCCAAGCTAGGTGAGATGACGACTTGCAGCCGATATAAATTGAATAAAAGCCCAAAACTCCCTGCCATCATGATTACCCAAATTAACAGCAATCTAAACCCAGGGCGTTGAAAATGTGTTGAGTTTTGAGTTTTGAGTTTTGAGTTTTGCATTCGATCATTCATCCTGCCCGAGTAACCTCTACGACTTGACCCAAACAATGAGTGTCACCGATTCGCTGGGCGCAATAGTCTCCTCTGCCCTTGTACTCTTCTACTCCCAATCGGGTTGGGATAAGCTCTAATTAAATCTTTTCTTTCTCTGCTCCCCCAGCTTCCAGACGCGCCATGGCACGTCTCTACATTGCTGCCCCAGCTCCCCCAGCTCCTTCTGCACTTGTGTGTGTTACCTCAATATCCCAAAGGAGTCTTTGCCAGGGTTTCTTGATCAGGCGTCTGATTCGGAGATTCCTGGAATGGGCGCTGAGGTGCCGGAGAGAGCAAAAGGGTATTGGCAGTAGTAGGTGTTACCAAACCTGTGGCAGGGCGTTCCGCTTGTTGAGCGAGTTGATCTTTGATGATTTCATTCGTTGTTGTCAGATCACGCTCATTCCGCTGGAGCGTTCCCAATTTTCGGTATTCTTGCGTCCACTGCTGCTGGGTATATACAGTCCAGGAATAAATGGTTAGTGTCACAATACCCAGGATCAGCGTGATCACATCCGAACCGCGTTGCAGAATCATCAGCGATCGCAACCAGCCAGGAGTCCGTTCTCGTGAGGTGTCAAGCCTTTCTACCTTTTGGCGACTGGTTCTAGAGGCCAAGGGGGACACAGGGCTTGATCGAGATGACCGCCTTTTCGAGGAAACCGGAACTTGGCGAGAAGGATGACGTTGAATTGGAACAGAACGAGAGACAGCATTCATAAGCGTTTGGCAGATATTTGCGTTTTGAGTTTTTAGTTTTGTGTAGGAGCAAGTTTGACTATTATCATTTCTTACCTGACAAAGGATGTGACAAAACTCGCCCCTACCGAGTTTTGAGTGCAAGAGTGTTGGCTGTTAACCATTGACTGAGAAAATTCTTCCCCATCTTCCCCATCTTCCCCATCTTCCCCATCTTCCCCATCTCTCCATCTCCCCATCTCTCCTGTCAACTTGGTTTAGCGACTTCCCGTGACAAGTCAGAAGCAGGAGTGGGGGATTGAGAGGACGAGGGACTCGATTTTAGGGCATGATGATGGCGCACGGGGATTTGCAAAATAAACTCAGTCCCTTGACCCGGTTGCGATCGCACGTCTAGTTGCCCCTGGTGTTGATTAACAATGGTTTGATAGGTCACGGTTAAACCCAAACCTCGACCTTCTCCAACAGCTTTGGTTGTGAAAAATGGCTCAAAGATACTTGAGAGAACCTCTGGATTAATGCCTACACCATTGTCAGCGATACTAATTTCTACCCGATCCTCATCCGAGGAATGGATGCTCGGTTTCCATTGCGTTCGCAGGGTAATCATTTTATCAGAATTGGGTGAACGATTGAGTGCTTCAATGGCATTCGTCAGAAGATTGAGAAATACTTGATTGATCGGCTTAGGGTAACATTCGACATGAGGGAGGTTATCGTAATGCCGTTCTATGGTAATCGTATTGATGCATTGGTTGTGCAGGATTAATAACGTATTTTCCAATGCCACGTTGATATCAATCAGTTTCAAGGAG
Source organism: Coleofasciculus sp. A1-SPW-01 (assembly GCF_040217205.1). Classification (NCBI taxonomy): domain Bacteria; kingdom Bacillati; phylum Cyanobacteriota; class Cyanophyceae; order Coleofasciculales; family Coleofasciculaceae; genus Coleofasciculus; species Coleofasciculus sp. A1-SPW-01. The sequence continues at coordinate 60,659 of NZ_JAVJNP010000023.1, forward strand.
GCTTCGTTGTGCCGCGAAAATCTCTGCAATAACTGGACGATTTCCTGAATTCGCCGGGTTCCCGATTGCATGGATTGCAAAATTTTTGGTAAGTCCTTGCTTAAAAATTCAATTTCTACCTCCTCCAAGATATTTTCCAGCCTCGGTGAGGGGTTGGGATATTCAGTTTGGTAGGCTTGCACTAAACGCAGCAAGTCATTGACATAATTTTCTAAGTAAGGAATATTGCCATAGATGAAACTAATGGGATTATTGATTTCATGAGCCACCCCAGCCACCATTCTACCTAAACTGGACATTTTTTCACTTTGAATCAGTTGGACTTGGGTCAGCCGCAGTTCTTCGATCATTTCTGCTAGTTTTTGGGCTTGCATAGCATTATGTGCCGCTTGTTGCTGGGTGCGGGTATATAAATATGCCTGTTGCAGGGAAATAGCGAGTTGATCGGCGACAGCTTGTGCCAGTTCTTGATCGTGTTTTGACCAATAGCGAATGTAAGCACATTGATTGAGGAACAAAATGGCATAGAGTTTACCATGGGCTTGAACCGGAACCACTAATGAGGATTTGATGTGGGCAGACTGGTATTCTTCGTTGTTGGTATCAATCCGTTCATCTTGGGTTACGTCGGGAATCACTACCGCCCGTCGGTGCTGAATAATCCACTGCGTAATTGGTCCTTGGGGATTAAATGTGTCTTTACAAGGGGTAAAGGGTTGGCGATACACCTCATAGAGATGATCCCGGTTTAATGACTCACCATTACAGGTAGCGGCGGTTTCTGAGTTGACGACTGGCAGATCTGAAGTTTGGTAATCCTCGACTAAATGCACCAAACATCGATCCACTTCCAAGGCTGAACGCAGATGGCTAATTGCTTCGGTTAATATGGTCTGGGGATCAAAACTCTGGCGAGTTTGGCTGGTAATATGATTAACGAGTTGCTCCCGAATGGCTTGGTTCTGGGTTTGTTCATAGAGTTGAGCTTGACGGATACCAATTTCTAAGGATTCCGCGATCGACTCTAAAAATTGAATTTCTGGAGTTGCCCAAAACCGAGGTTGTTCACAAAGACAAGCAATAAACCCAATTCCGTTTTCTTTACCTGTGACGGGAATCAATAAGCTGGCTTTATAGTCCCAGGGGGAGGGATTGGGAATGAGGGATGGGGGATTGGCAGAGGATTTCTGTAAAAGCTGTTGAATTCTCCACCTTAGTCCTGTGGGTGTCAAGTGCGCTGTGCCACGATTAACGATCCGTTTCCCTTCGGCGATCGCTCTTGCCATAGTACCAAAACATTCTAGGGGATACTCTCCCAAATACGAGGGCTGATGCTCATGCTGACGGCGTTCGCAGACAATCTCAACTTGTCCCCGTTCTTCCCAGTACCAGAAAAAACTACAACAATCAAGTCGAAGCAACGCCGCAATTTCGTCTACGGCTGTTTGCACAACAACTTGCAATTCCAGGGAATTACGGATGCGATCAACGATTTTTTGGGTTAGTGCTGCTTGCCTTGGGGGATACTTGATCCAAGCTTGGATCGATTGAAAAGCGTGATAAAGATTAGAAAACACAATGCATTCCTTAAACAATCCTCCGCACCCACCTTGACGGCTTGTCCTGATTTTATAGGCTAAACCATCAAAAAAACCCTATATTAACAATTATGCAGCTAATTTAGTTATTCTACGTAGTTCTTCAGAATTTACTGAATCATAACCAACCTTCAGACAACTGGGTCAGACAAGCGGGTGAATGTCATCCCAGTCTATCTGAACATCTTCCCTCACTCTCACGCTAGCGAAGCGGCGCGTAGCGAAGTGCCACCCTTATCGGTTAGAGTGGGTTCATTCTAGCTGGATTAAGGGAAAAAACAAGTAGTCGTGTTAAAAGTATAAAGTTATAGTAAGCTAGCGTAACGTCTGATTTGACGCAGTCTTTAACACAAAGGGGAGTGTATGACTAAGAAATTACTGAGTTTGCTGCTGGTATTGGCTTTGGGAGCTAGTTTGGGCGCTTGCCAAAATGACGCAGGCATAGATGAACCTCCAGCAGACGGTGGAGACGGCACAGAGTCTCCGGCTGAGTCTCCCACTGAGTCTCCCACTGAGTCTCCCGAGTAGAAAAGCCACAAAGAAATGCGATCACCTATTGATCGCCTTATCCCGGAAGCTGGAAACTATTTCCTAAGCCAAAACGCGATATCTAGACTTCATCGTCAGGTATCGCTTTTTACTTGGCTTCAAGCCTTGGTGTATCAATTGCCATGAACCATGAACCCTAAACAACGACATTGGTTGCACTTTGGGCTACTCGTGTTATGGATAGCCATTGGTGCAATTCTGCGCTTGAGTCGTTTGGTTTCTCTACCCCCATGGACTGATGAGTTCGCCACGATGGTCTTTAGTTTAGGCAACAGTTTTCAAACCGTGCCACTGAATCAGTGGATTAGTTTAGATGTCTTGCTCTATCCCTTGCATCCTGTGGCTGATGCAGATATTAGTTCAGTTGTCAACCATTTAAGCCAAGAAAGTACACATCCACCGATTTATTTTGTCTTAACCCATTTGTGGATCAAGGTATTTCCTACCGATGACGGATTGGTATCCTTATGGGGGGCGCGATCGCTCTCGGCATTATTGGGAATTGCGGCTATTCCTAGCCTATTTGGTTTGGGGTATCTGGTGTTTGGTTCTCGGTTAGTCGGTCAAATTGCCGCCGCAATGATGGCGGTTTCACCTTACGGGATTTTCCTCGCCCAAGATGCACGTCACTACACTCTGGCGATTTTATGGGTAATTGCGTCTTTATCCTGTTTAGTTGTGGCGATTCAGGGTATCCACCGTGAGGAACCGTTATCAGTAGGAATGGGATTAGTGTGGGTGGGTGTCAATAGTTTGGGCATCGCTACCCATTATTTTTTTAGCTTAACCCTTTGTGCGGAAGGAGTGGTGCTGTTGACGCAGGCTTGGCAACAGCGAAGGAAAGATCCTCAGAGTTGGGCGCGATCGCATTGGCGGCGTATCTATGGGGTTGCTTTAGGGACGCTTGTCGGGGGTTTAGTCTGGCTACCTGCTTTATCCAGTATCTACGGTAGCGAACCCACAGCCTGGATAGCCGACGGGGATCTCACTCGTGAATGGTTAGCACCCATCGGGCGGCTGTTTATTTGGGGGCTGAGTATGATCGTCTTGCTTCCCACCGCCACAACTGTTCTGCCGATTTGGATCGTGGTAATCTCCGGTATCGTAACGGTGGTATTTGTGGTTAGCCTGATACCGAGACTCGGTAATGGCTGGAAACTCCAGCAGCACTTTCCTGATCGCCGTTTAGCCTTGCAGATTTTGTCGGTATATTTAGGGAGTGCGATCGCATTAGTCTTGGGCATCACCTACGGTTTAGGTATGGACTTAACTCTAGGGGCGCGGTTTCAGTTTGTTTACTTTCCGGCTGTGATCCTGTTATTAGCGGGGATGCTGGCTGGAGTTTGGCAGCAGGTGACATTTGATTCAGCTTCTAGGCTAAAGCATGGCAAAGCAATTGTGGTCATGATTTGGCTGATGGGATTAATGGGAGGATTCACCGCAATTGGGAATTTAGGGTACTTACAAAATCACCGTCCCGATTTACTTGCACCTGTAATCCAAGAGGCGTCTCAATCTCCCGTATTCATCGCCACCACTCACAAGCATCATGGACAAACCGGACGACTGATGGGGTTAGCTTGGGAATTTAAACGGTTATCGGATAGGAATAATTCTGAAACGGATAGAACTGCATCTGCCCAATTTTTTCTAGCGGATCGTGATCCCAAAACCCGAACCTATACAGACGCGATCGCACGCTTGCAGAACACGTTAACTGAACTACCACGCCCCTTCGATTTATGGTTAGTGGATTTTCGGACTACGGTTGATTTAGAGGCGCAGCATTGTTTTCGCGATCGGTCTTATGGGTCATGGGCAGGGGAATATAAATATAAACTTTATCGTTGTCTGCCAGAAAAATAAATAAAAATTAGACTAAACCTTTCGATTTAAATTCGCCAATTATCCAACCTCAGAGGATAACCTAAGGCTTGAACTCGCTGATAGTGAGATAAATTGCCAGTTACCAAAGTAAGATTATGTTGTAGAGCGATCGCAGCAATCATTGAGTCAGGATAACCAATGGGTTGTCCTATTCGTTCTAAATCCGCATAGATACGCCCTGCTAATGCGGCATCTGGCAGTTCTAGTGTCAAAACCTCTTCAGAGGTAAGTGTAGCTAAAAACTCGTGAACACGATCTTCTCGTTGACGTTTATGCCAACCTTGGACAACCTCCATAACGGTAATAACCGAAATTGTGTAGCAACCGAAAACAGCACGATAAGCAGTAGCTTTAGCTATAACCCTTTGATTAATTCTCCTAAAAATTTCAGACAAAATGTCTGTGTCAAGCAGTGCCTTTTCCAATGTTTTCGTTGAATAACTGTACTCTCCGATTTTTTAGGGCTTCTTCAAGTATCTCATCAACAAGTTCCGGTTCATCAGCAACTAATCCTAACCAAGGATCTTTTGTTCTTTTTTGCCGGATCAGTAGTTTGATAACGTCTGCAATCAGTTCCGGTAATGTACTTTGCCGATACTCTGCCAAAAGCTTGGCACTTTCAAGGGTTTGTTGGTCGAGTTCTACTTCGATCTTTGTCATTCTGCCTAGCCTCTTGCATCAGGAGCTTGCTGAAATTCTAACATTTTTATGACTTAGGCAAAGGCTCGATATGTAGGGTGTGTTAGCGTAGCGTAATGAACCTTAACCAATATATATGGTGTGGTTGCGTCAGTCCTGATTTTATAACCTCAGACATCGATTAGCACGAATCATTTAGTAGAGACGTTCCGCCGGAACGTCTCTACCACAGTTGGTTATTCCCATTAAACCGAAAACGGCAAAAACGGGATCGCACTCACCAAAGTTTGCAAATTATCAGCTAAAGCCGTCGAGAGTTGCTGGGTGATCGGTAAACTATCCACTACGATGCCAGTACATAACAGCATCATGTACAGAATCGAATACTTAAACAACCCTCGCGCCAGTTGGTTATTGGTGGGACTTTGTAATAACTGCCATGCTTTTTGCAGAAAAATACTACCCAACACCAGCGCGATCGCACCATACACCACACCCGATACTCCTAACGGATAAATGAATAACAGCGACGCGGGAACAACTAACAACGTGTAAACCCAGATTTGACGGGTTGTAGACTCTTCACCTGCTACAACAGGCAACATGGGAATCCCGACTTTGGCGTAATCCTCGCGAATCATCAAAGCCAGTGCCCAGAAATGGGGAGGAGTCCACAAAAAGACGACAGCAAACAGTAACCAGGCGGGTAAACTCAACTCTCCCGTCACCGCCGCCCAACCCACCAGCGCTGGAATTGCCCCTGCTGCACCGCCAATTACGATATTTTGGGGTGTATGGCGTTTGAGTAAGTGGGTGTAAATCCCCATGTAGAAGAGAATGCCCGACATTGCCAATAATGCAGCTAGAAGATTGGCAAAGACGGCTAATAGGGTAAACGATGCAGATCCGAGAGCGATCGCGAATAACAAAGCATCACGAGTTTGTATCCGCCCTGAGGGAATTGGACGGCTACGGGTGCGTAGCATCTCATAATCGATATCGCGATCATAAATGCAGTTGAGAACTTGAGCCGAAGCAGCAGCTAAGGTTCCTCCAACCAGGGTAATGAGTAGCAAAAATGGATCAACTTGCCCCTCAGATGCCATCCACATCCCTGCGGCTGTCGTAATCAACAGCAGAGGAATAATGCGAGGTTTTGTGAGTTGGTAGTAGCTCTGAATCACTTGCCGGAAGTTTTCATGTTGACGGGATATAGTTGTCCCAATCATTAAATTCACCAATTCCTTATTTATTGAAACACTATATACAATCATTAACACTTTGACACAATCGCCGCTTTTATGCTGTAGGGGCGGCGGTAGGAAGATAGGGGAGATAGGGAAGCAAATGACAAATGACAAATGACAATCCCCATTAATTGTCCCCACCTACTTTTTCTACCGCTAACCCAGTGGTGCGATCGCGTAATGCCAAAACGGTAAAGACAATCAAATCTCCCAGTAATGCAGCGCCTACAGCTTGATGAGACACGGTTAGAGGTTCCACCTGTAGGTGTAACCAGAACGTCGCCACTCCCAGAATAATCTGTAAAATTACTAATCCACCTGCCAGATTTGCCAACTGTCGCAACAGGGGATGGAGGGCAGGTGTGCGCCATGCCCAAATAACCAGGGTTAAAGTGACTAACGTAGCTGGGACTACACCCGCAATATGACTATTCATCACGGTGCAAAGTTGAGATGCGCCAAAGCATTGATGTAATGCCCAACGGGAAGCCACCAAACCTCCCAACAAGCTTTGTAAGTAAACCAAAATAGCTGCCGTCAAACCCATCCAGGGTAAGCGTCCAACCGCTCCTGTACCCTTGTAAGGCATCAGGGCAGTACCAATAATCAGTAAGGTTGAGAAAAACAACAAGGCTGTACCCAAGTGAGCTGTCACAATATCAAACCGTAACAGTTCGGTCACCGTTAAGCCACCCAAGACGCCTTGAAACACAATTAAACCCAAGGCAAAGGTTGCCGCCCAAGGCAGCCACTTGGGTAAAAAACGGCGATCCCACCACGACAAACCCATTAGGGCGATTGTACTGACACCAATTAATGCCGCATCGAGGCGATGGAACCATTCCAAAAAGACTTGAAAATTCATCTGCTGACTTGGCACCCACTGTCCATAGCACAGGGGCCAATCCGGACAAGCGAGTCCAGCATTCATCACCCGCGTCGCACTCCCTACTGCCATCAACAGCAACGTAGCGATCGCGATTTTCCAAACAAGGCGGCGGGTACGATCCCTGGCTTGGTTGCGATCGGGGGACTCAATCGTATGTTGATGAAGGACGGATTCAGTCATAGCACTCATTGCTAATACTAACTCAGGGGTAGTTCATTTACTCACACGATAACGCGACTGTTGATTTCTCACCGTAGGTTTTCATCGCAAGTCGCTAGGCGTGTATTTACAACTCCCGTACCTGCAACTTATCTAGCTGCTGAAACTTCGGCAGGTAGGTACTTCTCAATCATCTGACGGTATTCGCTTTTTTGTTTTAAACCCTTAAGTTGATCCACGATTTCTTTGTCTTTGAAAAATTGTACCGTGGGTGTTCCAGTAACCATGGCATTTTCAGCGATTTCGGGTTCTGCTTCAATATCGACCTCGACAAAGTGGATTTTGCCCAAATATGCATCCACCACTTTATTTAGAATTGGCTTCAGGGTATGGCAAGGACCACAGTTGGGTGAAACATACTTAACCATAATCAGGCGATCGCTCTCGTGGAAGAGTTTGCGTAGGGCATAACCGCCAACATGCCATGTCTTGTTTATATCAAAAGTTGCTTCTGTATCTGCGGCTGGTTTCTGTTGCGCCGTCTGGGTTGGTGGTTCAGATTCGGGTTTCTGGTGATATTCCTGAATCAGGTTATTGGCAGACAACCAGCGTTCAGCTAACATAGCAGCCATACAGCCAGTTCCCGCCGCCGTAACCGCTTGGCGAAATTCATGGTCTTGCACATCACCTGCTGCGTACACCCCTTCTACACTGGTTTCAACCGAACCCGGTTTAGTAATAACATAGCCCACGTCATCCAGGTCGAGTTGTCCTTGAAACAGGGAGGTGTTGGGAGTATGACCGATCGCGTAAAATAATCCCTTAACCTGTAAGTCGCTCTCCTCGTCCGTTTGGGTGTTGCGGAGTTTGACTCCACTCATCCGACCATTTTCGCCAAACACATCCACCGCCTGCGTATTCCAGTGAACGGTAATATTGGGGTTATTTAACACTCTATCTTGCATGGTTTTCGATGCCCTTAGTTGGTCACGGCGCACCAATAGATGCAGATGATCCCCATATTTGGTTAAATACACCGCTTCTTCAGCCGCCGAGTCACCCCCACCCACCACGGCTAGGGATTGACCATGAAAAATGGGAGTCGCACCATCGCAAATCGCACAGGCGGAGATCCCATGACTCCAGAATTGGTTTTCACTGGGGAGTCCTAAACGTTTGGCGGTAGCACCAGTGGCAATTACAATACTGTGGGTTTGGACTTCTCGTTCATCAGAACGGATAATAAAAGGACGCCGACTCAAATCCACAGACGTGACATCCTCGGTATAGCACTCCGTTCCCCAGCGTTCGGCTTGGGCTTTCATCCGCTCCATCAGTTGCGGACCTGTGATCCCTTCGGGGAAACCGGGAAAGTTCTCTACGTCAGTTGTGGTCATTAGCTGACCGCCAGGAAGTCCTCCCGCTTGGAAGCCTTCAAACATCAAGGGTTTAAGGTTAGCACGGGCGGCATAAATGGCAGCGGTGTAACCTGCAGGACCCGAACCGATAATCACCAAGTTTTCTACAGTAGAGCTGGACATATAAATAAACTCATAACGACATTGAAACAACTCGTTGAATTTTCCCTAGACGACGACACCACGTTCTTCGTCGAGGTAGACGAACCCGAAACGACGGCGGTTGAACGAGTCGCGTTACCCTCGGGGCGGTTAGCGTTGAAAACCCAACAGTCATTTGATCAGGCACTAGATACGATTAAACCTGTCGCCTCTAAGATAATTTCCAAACTCAATGACCTCAACACACCCGCTGATGAAGTGGAAGTCAAGTTTGGGCTGAAGTTAACCGCTGACGCAGGCGCAGTCTTTACCTCAGTCGGTGGCGAAGTCAGCTATGAAATTACCTTGAAATGGAATCAGAGTCAATCGAAAAAACGTGATGGCAGATAACTCAGTTTACCTGAATGCCTTTAAAACTGCGATTATTCGCATATCCCACGCCAATGGATTCGTCGTTGGGGCAGGATTTCTCGTAAAAAACAATGGCACTGAAAATTTGCATTTTAGGATCACCGAAATTCTTGATATATCGTAGGGTGGGCATTGCCCACCAACCTTAAACTCCAGTCAGCGAGACGTATGAAAAGGGCGGGTTTTGTTGAAAAGTTATCGGTGATATCGTTGATTGAATCCCTAAACCCGCCCCTACATAATTTCTAAACTCAACCCTGGTAATACATCCTCCCCTGACAACATAACAGGCATCGCCACAACAGTTAACGCGGAAATCGAGAAAAATTAAGAGTTTTGGAACCCGCGTTAGCGAAGCTTGCCGAAGGCAAGGCGGGTTTTGTTTGTGTAGCTGCGGTTTCTAACCGCCTTATTGAAAATGGTGCTTTGTTGTAGGATACACTCTGCCTCTAAAACCATCAATCCCGGCGTTTCCCAAACCGCACAATCAGTTCTCAACGATGCCAAAACAGGTTGTTTCCCAGCTTTAAGTTGAGCGATGGCTTGATTTGCCGCAGGTTGGTACTGCATCAACCAAGAATCATTCGCAATCGATTCGACTGTTAACGGTGTAGTCGGTAGCAGCCAAAAATCAATCCCGTATTTTTGGATAAACTCCTGGACAATCGCCAAATCTGGACTATATTGTGCTTCAATTAAATCCGACATCCGCTGGCGAAATTGGCGATAATAGCCCCAATGATAGGGAATCGCATATTCGCGACCAACTAAAATTGACCGTTGAGAAAACGTGGGTAAATTATTCGCTTCTTCCACTAACGAGGCAATTTTAATGTCCTTCGGTTGCTGTTGAAAAAACTCATATAACGTCGGCACATTGCCACCAATATAAGCCGTCCAGGGAAATGTATTTAGAACTAAGTGAGGATAGCCGACTAAAGTAATTCCGATGACACCAGTTAAAGCTAATGCCAAAACTGATCCCAATTTAACCGTACAGACGCGCCATGGCGCATCTGTACACGCGAAAACCGCGTCTAGGATTAGGGTAATAACGATTGCCGCCGCCAGTGCGATCGCAATCCGTAAGCTATGCTGAGTATAACGGCTGGGTAGGTGCAGTTTGAACAGCAGGGCATGGGCGGCTAAAAATAAGATAGCTGACGCCAATAAGAACTTGCCTAAGACTCCCATCTTCCCAGTTACCTGCTTGGCGAGGGGAAAGCGAGAGGGAAAGCATAACACAACAGGTAATAGCAACCCCAAATAACTCAGAGGCGGCGCTAATGCGGTATCAATGCGGATACCACTGCGTCCATTAAACCAGAATGACCAAGCATCGTTGACAAAAAATCTGGTTCGCCCTTGCGATAAGAAATCGGGTAAACCTTTGGCTTGTACAGCCGTGATCACTGGGGCAAATTCTGACAAACTCATCCTGTAGGGGAATAACACCGCAAACGCCACCGCCAAACCCGTGAAACAGAATACATAATCGCGGCGATTTTGAGACACAGAGGGGAATTTCAGGTTAAACCGCCACAACTGCAAAATCAGAAACGCCCTGCAACGCCACGCCAAAACAGTAACCCGTGGTAACTAATCCCAAAACTAGAGGTAAAACTTTACTTAAAACAATCGGATCAATCCCAATCCCTGCCATGAAATGATACAGGGCGCGATATCCTAACGGTGCAACCGATTGGAAATAATCGGCAATGATATCATTCGGAAATAACTCTGGATCTAAAAATCGCCGCATCCAGAAGACGTGTTGTCGCGCATCATCCTGCACCACGTATTCGCTGCTGAAGGCGGGTTGAAAGGCTAACGTGCCGTAAAGTGTGGCAATTAGTAGACTCAGCGTCAACCAAACCCTAAAGTAAGGCTTCGTTGTACCTGTGAGAAAACGGTGCAAATTGGTTATCCACATTCAGTTGATCACAATGGTTTCGATTTATAACTGTCACCCTAAAGGTTAGGACAAGTTTAACGGATGAAACGACCGCGTAGCAGTAATAAAGCTTCTATTTTCTACCTTCAGTCTTCTACCTTTTACTTTAGGTGACAGGGAAGCTAAGCGGTTCTGCATTTAAACCTTATACCAAGTTGCAGTCTAAGGTAGAATCTGTCATTCTGAGCAGAATGCAGTGAAACGGAATGACGCTCGCGCATCTGTCCAGATTCTCGTATCTCGTTCCTCGCTATAGCGAAAGCTTCACGCTTCGCTCTTCCTAGACATGATAGAACGCAACTTGGTATTAATGAATAATGGCTCTCATCCTTGTATGTAGTGCGAGCATCTTGTATGTAGTGCGAGCATCTTGCTCGCGACTAAGCATCTTGCTCGCGACTAATACCCAATTTAAATTCATGACAGCTTAGTGCAGATGCAATATCTGACATCTGGACAGACAAGAGTTCACAATGGCTGTATTACAAGTCATATAAATGTATGACATAAACAAATAAAATTAAGCTTGATTTAAGCATCTAATAAGTCTTCATAGAGTATAATTACATAAAACTGTATGTGTTAAATAAAGGTAAGCCACGCTAACGCTTCATTTTCGGGTGTCATTTACCGTTACCTTTGCCAGGTGGGTTTCGCGATCGCTCTCTATAGCCCCTATTTGCTATGCCAAATAGAAGGCTTCATTTTCGGGTGTCATTAACCAGAGTTGGTGAATAGGAAAGGCGTTCGCCTACTCCCAAGGAAAACTCATAGAATCCCATTCGCGCCCAGATTTTTCGGTTCGACGGCTAAATTTCTGGGGCGATGGCTCGATTAATACCATATCATATTGTTTTTGTAAACGCTCTTATCTGAATTTCCTAGTCCGACAACGTATGACGAATAACACCATCTTAAAAATAGCTAACTACCGCATTCTGTCCCAACTCTACGAAAGTGCCAATACCTTAGTTTATCGCGGTATTCAGGAAGGTGAACACAAACCCGTCATTCTCAAACTTCTTAAACAAGACTATCCCACTCCACAAGAGTTAACTCGATATCGACAAGAGTATGAAATTACGCACAATCTGGCGATTGATGGCGTAGTTAAAGCGTATAATATCCAACCCTATCAGAGAACCTTAGTGATCATCTTAGAGGATTTTGGCGGTGAATCCTTAAAGCAGTGGATGAGTCAGCCAACAAAACTCTCCTCACCTCTACCTCTATGGGACTTTCTCAACATTGCCATCAAAATAGCCGAAATTCTCGCCCAGATTCACGCCGTTGATGTCATTCACAAAGATATTAACCCCAGCAATATTGTCTTCAACCCCGAAACCGGACAACTTAAACTCATTGACTTTGGCATCTCCACCCAGCTTACCCGCGAAAATACGGCACTCAAAAATCCTCATGTCTTAGAAGGAACATTAGCCTATATTTCCCCGGAACAAACAGGGCGAATGAATCGTTCTCTCGACTATCGCACCGACTTTTATTCCCTAGGTGTCACCTTCTATGAACTCCTAACTGGAACGCTACCCTTTGAGACAAAAGATGCCATAGAATTAGTCCATTGTCATATTGCCAAAGTCCCGACACCTCTCCATATTGTGCATGAAAAAGCGCGTAGAGACGTTCCGGCAAAACCTCTGAAACCCATTCCGCTAACCGTTTCTAATATTGTCATGAAACTGATGGCAAAAACGGCTGAAGAACGGTATCAAAGTGCTTGGGGACTGGTAGCTGATTTGCAAAACTGTCAGAGACAATTAGCCGAAACGGGAACAATTAAAGACTTTCCGCTGGGTTCTCAAGATATCTCTGAACACTTCCACATTCCCCAAAAACTTTATGGGCGAGAGGCGGAAGTGGACACCTTACTCGCTGCCTTTGATCGGGTGGCGAATCGAGAGGATCAGGACATTCAGAAATCGGCAGATTCTTCCGTCGATGGTTCACTCCCCACGTCTCATCCCCCCATCGAGATGATGCTGGTGGCAGGGTATTCCGGGATTGGTAAATCCTGTTTAGTTGCCGAAATTCATAAACCGAATACACGACTACGTGGCTACTTTATCTCCGGCAAATTTGACCAGTTTCAACGAAATGTTCCCTACTCAGCGATTGTCAAAGCCTTTAAGGAATTGGTGGAGCAAATTTTAACCGAAAGCGAAGCCCAACTCAATCAATGGCGAGAAAAATTATTAGTCGCTTTGGGGGCAAATGGTCAAGTGATTATTGATGTTATCCCGGAAGTGGAACGAATTGTCGGTCAACAGCCTGCGGTGCCAGAATTAGGGTCACAAGAAGCCCAAAATCGGTTTAATATTGTCTTTCGCAAGTTCATGCGGGCATTTTGCTCACCCGAACATCCCTTAGTGATGTTTCTCGATGATTTGCAGTGGGTAGATTTGGCGACGCTGAAGTTAATTCAACTGATTATGACCGATAGCGAGATCCATTATCTATTTTTAATCGGTGCTTATCGGGATAATGAAGTCAACTCTACTCATCCGTTAATGATGACAGTAGATGGATTACAAAAACAAGGCGCGACAGTTAACTGTATTACCTTATCGCCTTTGAAATTAGACCATATTCGCCAAATTATTTGTGACACCTTAAAATCCTCACCCGAATCTGCCCAGCATTTAGCTGAACTGGTGATGAGTAAAACGGCAGGTAATCCATTTTTCGTGAATCAGTTTTTAAGGAATCTCTATGCGGAAAAGTTAATCACTTTCAATCTGCAAAATCATCAATGGCAGTGGGATATTAATAAAATCAAGGGGAAAAACATTACCGATAACGTCGTCGAGTTGATGACGAATCGGTTAAAAAAACTGCCGGATTCAACCCAGAATGTCTTACAGTTAGCTGCCTGTATCGGTGCTAATTTCAACTTATTAACGCTGGCAATTGTCTGTGAACAACCAGAGGATGTGATTTTCGCGAACTTAGTCACAGCGGTTCAATCGGAATTAATCGTACCCCTTTCGGAACTCAATCCAGACTTGCTGGTTCACGAGTATAAATTCCTGCATGACCGAGTACAACAAGCGGCGTATGCTTTAATTGATGAGTGCCAAAAGAAAGCGGTTCACTTACAAATTGGTCGCCTACTTTGGCAGAGTGCTGACTCGGAAACCTTATCAAATAAAATATTTGCAATCGTTGATCATCTGAATCAAGGAATTGGTGATACTTGGGATTACACATCAGGAAAAATTAGTCAAGCTGAACGCCATCAAATCGCCCAATTAAATTTAATCGCGGGTCAAAAAGCCAAAGGATCAGCCGCTTATGGTGCCGCGCTAAACTATTTAACTGTGGGACGAGAACTGCTGGGTGCAGACAGTTGGCAATGGGACTATGACTTAACCTTAGCCTTATATGAAGAAGCCGCCCAAGCTGCCTATTTAGGTGGCAAGTTTACGGTTATGGAGGAATTGACTGAGATTCTCTTTGCCCATGCTCAAACTGTGCTGGAAAAAGTCAATGTGTATGAAGTTAAGATTCAAGCGATCGCGTCGCAAAACAATCTCCAAGAAGCGATTCATCTTGGACTGCAAGTGCTGAATTTATTGGGGATTAGTTTACCTGAAGAACCCAGTGCTGCGGATTTGCAAAATGGACTAGATGAAACGGCTACCCTATTGGCAGGACATGAAATTGAAGACCTAATTAACCTACCAGAAATGGCCGCCGCTGAACCCCTAGCCGCTATGCTAATTCTCTCCAATTTAGTTGCCGCTGCTTATATCGCCGCACCCGATCTTTTTGTCCTGATTGCCTCATCAATGGTACAGTTATCGGTTAAGCATGGGAACGCGCCGTTGTCAGCATTTGGCTATGCCTGTTATGGATTTATTTTATTAGATCGTCAGCAAAATTTTGAGGCGGGATATCAATTTGGTAAATTGGCGCTTAGTTTAGTGAATCGGTTTAATGCTCAGCAAGTCAAATGTAAGGTATTTGAGGTGCTGGGCGCTCATATCTTGCATTGGAAAGAGCATTTTAGTCAAACCCTGCCTATTTTAATTGAGGGTTATCACAGTGGCGTGGAAACGGGGGATTTTGAGTTTGCTGGGTATTGTGCCTTTTATACCTGCGATCATCTCTATTTTAGTGGGGTGGAACTAACGCAGGTGGAACAAGAAATTGCTACCTATAATCAGGCGGTGCGGCAAATTCGCCGGGAAAGTCCATTTAATTGGACGGCGATTTTTTTACAGGCGGTGCAGAATTTACAGGATCAAGGAGAAAATCCCACCCAGTTAATGGGTAAGGCATATAATGAAGTGATATCCTTACCCCGGGCGCTGGCGGCGAATGACCGAACAGAACTGCATTTATTCTATTTAAATAAGCTGATTCTCTGTTATCTCTTTGGTGAGGTTGAGCAAGCGGTAGAAAATGCAGTTTTAGCGGAACAATATTTAAATGGAGTTACGGCAATGATCGTAATTCCAATATTCTATTTTTATGATTCTCTTGCCCATCTCGCCCTTTTACCTGAAGCCACACTAACGGATAAACAGGCGTTGATTAACCGGGTTAACGCTAATCAAGAAAAAATGCAGATCTGGGCAAACCATGGTGCGATGAATCAGCAGCATAAACTGGATTTAGTCGCCGCTGAAAAAGCGCGAGTTTTGGGGGAAGTGATGACAGCGATGGAATGGTATGAACAAGCGATTAACGGGGCGAGGGATAATGGTTATATTCAAGAGGAAGCCTTAGCCTATAATTTAGCTGCCATGTTTTATCAGAATCGGGGGATGGACAAGGTTGCTGATACGTATATTAAAGAGGCACATTATACTTACACCCGCTGGGGGGCGACGGCAAAAGTTAGAGATTTAGAAGCCCAATATTCCCAGCTTTTTGCGCCATCGTCTCCCGTCAGTTTTCTTACAGACAGCCGCACGACGGTGAGTAGTGTGTCTCAGAGAAATCAGTCGGCTTCGCTGTTAGATTTTGCCACACTGATGAAAGCCTCTCAAGCCATTGGTAGTGAAATTGCCCTGAATAAGTTACTGGCGGCGTTGATGAAAATTTTAATCGAAAATACAGGAGCGCAAACGGGAGTTTTGATTTTAAATCAATCGGGAGAATGGGTGATTGAGGCGTCGCTAAATGTGGAAACAAATCACGTCACCGTGTTGCAATCTCTACCCTTAGAAAATCACCTCCCTCTCTCGATTATTAACTATGTCACCCATACCCAAGAAACCGTCGTTCAAACCAATGCGGCTAAACTTGGCAAGTTTACCAACGATCCTTATATTCAAGCCGATCAAACCCAATCCGTTTTGTGTGCGCCGCTACTGAATCAAGGTCAACTCAGTGGTATCGTTTATCTGGAAAATAACCTGGCTACAGACGCCTTTACGCCAGACAGGTTGGAAGTGTTACAACTCCTATCTGGACAAGCCGCGATCGCGATCGACAATGCCCGACTTTATAACACTCTAGAACAAAATGTTGCCGCCCGCACCCAAGAGTTAAAAAATACCCTCGACTCTCTCAAAGCTACCCAAGATGAACTGATTCAATCGGAAAAGATGGCAGCCTTGGGACAATTAATTGCTGGGATTGCCCATGAAATTAATACACCCTTGGGGGCGATTCGTTCCTCCGCCGGAAATATTTCTAAGTTTTTAAGTCAAACCCTGGAACAATTACCCACGCTGTTTCAATCCTTATCGCCAGAAGAAGGACACGATTTTCTGAAAATGTTGCAACGTTCACTCCAAAACGAATCGGATTTAACCGCGAAAGAAGAACGCAAACGGCGGCGAGTCTTAGTTCGCCAATTAGAGGCGGAAGACATTCAGGATGCGGATACCCTAGCCGATACTTTGGTTGATATGGGGATTTATGAAAATATTGAAGACTTTTTCCCTATACTGAAACGTCCCGATAGTTTGCACCTCTTAGAAATAGCGTACAAACTATCGGGATTACAACGGGGAACTCAAACCATCAACACCGCAACTGAACGAGCCTCTAAAGTCGTGTTTGCCTTAAAAACATACTCCCGTTATGACGAATCGGGGAAAATGATTCCGGCAAACCTAACCGCAGGTATTGAAACTGTGCTAACCCTGTATCAGAATCAACTCAAACATGGAATTAATGTCATCCGCAACTATGACGAGTTACCACCGATATTATGTTATGCAGATGAACTGAATCAAGTCTGGACGAATCTGATTCATAATGCGTTACAGGCAATGGATAATAAAGGAACATTAACCCTTGATGTCAAGCAGCAAAACCAACAGATAAACGTTAGCATTACCGATAGTGGCAAGGGAATCCCTCCAGAAATTCAAGCTAAGATATTTCAGCCATTTTTTACAACCAAGTCAGCCGGAGAAGGGAGTGGATTAGGGCTTGATATTGTGAAAAAGATTATTGAAAAGCATCAGGGTAAAATTGACGTTGAATCCATTCCAGGTAAAACTACTTTTACTGTTTCATTGCCTTTTCGGACAGCGGAAGGCTAGAGACGGCAGTTCAAGTAGGTTGGGTTACTAAAAAATGTCAAACGGACTTTATCGAACAAATGACGAATGACAAATGACAAATGACCAATAACAAAGGACAAATAACCAATGACTAAACCCGTTATTTTGTGTGTTGATGATGAAAAATCTGTGCTTAAAAGTCTCAAGACTCAACTCAAAGAAGCTTTTGGTGATGCTTATACCTATGAACTGGCAGAAGCGGCTGATGAAGCGTTAGAATTAATAGATGAACTTGTGGAAGAAAATGTCAGTATTATTCTGATTGTGTCGGATTGGTTAATGCCGGGAATGAAAGGGGATGAGTTTCTGGTTCAGGTGCATGATAAATTCCCCCATATCATTAAAATCCTGCTGACAGGTCAAGCGGATGAGGAGGCGATTGAACGCGCAAAACAGCAAGCAAAGCTGCATCACTGCTTATACAAACCCTGGTCAGAAGCGGAATTAGTGGAAGCCATTAAATTAGGATTATCTCAACTATAACGTACTAATTGGAAAATTACCCACTCAATCCGATGATTTCAACCCCATCCAAAATCCTTGTGACTGCGGCGTAACCCTACGGGCAATCTACTATGACTAAACCGGTAATTATTTGTGTCGATGATGAGAAAACAGTACTCAGAAGTCTAAAAGTCGAGCTTAAGGAAGCGATTGGCAAGAATTACCTGATCGAAATTGCCGAAGCGGGAGAAGAGGCATTAGAGTTAGTTGAAGAACTCTTAGAGGAGGACTATGAGATTCTTTTGGTTATCTCTGACCATATCATGCCAGGGATGAAAGGGGATGAACTCTTAAAGCGTGTCCATGAATTGTCACCGAAAACGCTGAAAATTATGCTCACTGGGCAAGCGAATATTGAAGCAGTAGGCAATGCGATTAAGTATGCCAAACTCTATCGTTATATCGCCAAGCCATGGCAGGCGTCAGACTTGAGTTTGACGGTCAAAGAAGCCGTTAATAGTTATCTGCAAGCAAAAAAGTTAGATGAACAAAACGCCAAACTTAAATGTTTAAATCGAGATCTACAACAATCGATTAAATCCCTCAGTGCTAGTGAGTTAAAATTTCGGGCGATTTTCAATCAAACTTTTCAGTTGACGGGAATGCTGAGTGTTGACGGAATTGTCCTAGAAGTCAACCAAACTGCCCTAAATTTTGGTGAATTGCATTTAGAGGATGTGGCAGGAAAACCGTTTTGGGACTGTTACTGGTGGACTATTTCCAGGGAAACCCAAGCTCAGTTACAATCCGCCGTTGCTCAAGCGGCTAGCGGTAAGTTTATCCGGTATGAAGTGGATATATTAGGCGCACAACAACGCATTGCGACAATTGATTTTTCGATTAAACCCATTATTAATGACAATGGCAGTATTGAGTTTTTGATTATCGAAGGTCGAGATATTAGCGATGTCTATAATGAGTTACGTTTACGCAAAGAAGCTGAAGCTGCACTGGTAAAAGCAGAACAAAAGTATCGCTCTATCTTTGAAAACGCCCAAGAAGGAATCTTTCAGATTGCGCTGGATGGGAGTTATCTCAGTGCTAACCCCGCTTTAGCCCACATTTATGGCTACAGTTCCCCCGAAGAATTGATGGCAATTCTGAACAGTATTCAGCATCAACTCTACGTTGACCCCCGTCGGCGTCAGGACTTTATGACAGGGATACAGCAGCATGGTGTTGTGTGCGAGTTTGAGTCGATGATCTGTCGCAAAGATGGCACAATTATTTGGATTAGTGAGAATGCTCGCACTGTATATGATGCGTCGGGAACTCCACTTTATTATCAGGGGTTTGTGGAAGATATTACCTCTCGCAAACAAGCAGAAGCGGAGCGGATCAAGTTCACGAATGAACTGTTCCAACTGAATCAATCCTTTTCCCGCTTTGTCCCCAGTCAATTCTTACAGATTTTAAATAAAGAAAGTGTGGTTGATGTAGAATTAGGTGACCAAGTTCAGCAGGAAATGTCCGTCCTTTTTTCAGATATTCGGGATTTCACCACTCTCTCAGAACGAATGACTCCCCAGGATAATTTCAAATTTATTAACGCCTTTTTAAAGCGGATGGAACCAGCGATTATCGAACATCAAGGCTTTATCGATAAATATATGGGCGATGCGATTATGGCACTCTTTAGCGGGATTGCTGATGATTCGGTTAAAGCCGGAATTGCCATGGTTCAACGGTTATATGAGTATAATCTATGTCGTCTGCAATCCGGGTATACCCCCATCAAAATTGGTATTGGCATTAATACTGGCTGGTTGATGCTGGGTACAGTTGGGGGAAAACACCGAATAGATAGTACGGTGATTAGTGATGATGTGAATTTAGCGGCTCGTTTGGAGGGACTAACGAAACAGTATAAGGTGTCGTTATTAATTTCGGGACAGACGTTAACTCGTTTACATAATCCAACCGAGTATAGTCTCCGGTTTGTGGAGCAGGTTAAGGTTAAGGGTAAGTCAAAAGCAGTAGCGGTGTTTGAAGTGTTTGATGGAGATCCGCTCAAGATTAAGGAGGGCAAGTTAGCTACGATCTCAATATTTGAAGAAGGGTTGTTCCTCTACGCCAAGCAAGCCTTTGGTCAAGCAAAACAGCGGTTTGAAGAGGTTTTGAGGATTAATCCCCAAGATACGATCGCGCAAATCTATCTTAACCGTTCCCTGGCGCAACTCCAGCAAAACGGATTTTTTTTGACGATGAGGGATGAGGGATGAAGCTGGAGAGGCTTGTAGAGACGCGCCATGGCGCGTCTGGGGAGCTGGGGAAGAAAGATGGGGGAAATGGGAGAAAAATTAAATTAGAGTTTATCCCTTGCCGTTTGGAGTTGTAAAGGAAGTTGAATTTTGTTCGATTACTTATAATAAAGAGTAGAGAGCAAAATTAATTTGAACTCAGTCAACTGAGAGAAATAAATGCGGAAAACCGTACTTGTCATTTTATTTATTTTAGGGCTAGTATTACCAACCACAATCCGACTAGCTCCAGCGCAAGCGACAACCCCTGATTCCCAAGTGTATACCTGGGGGTTTGTGCGTCCCGGAAGTCAGCAATTAGTGTGTAAGCAGATTACGATTCATCCAGAAAAAGAGGTGGTTTCCCCAACCTCGCACCATAAATCGGTAAAGATGTCCTCTAGATCGACAATTGTTGAGGATCGCTATTGTTCCCATTTAACCAAACCGTTCGCATAGCATCGATTGGTGTAATCGTCGGTGATGTCGAGATGGATCAGTCTACGTCTCTACTCGTGATTCAAATCACAAGCAGAGGATAACCTGACCCTATAGAAAGGGCGACCCGATCCCATTGAGTGGATTGGTGGTGTTAATTGATGCAGGTGGGTCGCCCCTACAATGGATTTATTTGTATTACACGCTACATTATCTTTCAGAGGCAAAATGCGCGATCGCAAGCCGTTTCGGTCTACTGAATGTAAGAATAGTTTGATAAGCTATCTAGGAAGCTGACCTAGGGTCAGTCCTAAAGTTTTCACGGCTCAAAAATCGGGTTGGCATTGAGAGACACCATGGAATGGCACGGAACAGATGCTCAAAGTTTGGCAATTATCGATCGCGAAATTGGCGCTCATACCTTTTCACCCGCCGAATACGAAATTGTGCGCCGGGTGATTTATGCAACAGCCGACTTTGAGTATCAAAAGCTGATTCGGTTTTCCGAACGTGCGTTACAAGCAGGTGCGGCGGCTCTAGCGGCTCGGACTACGATTGTGGTTGATGTGCCGATGGTACAGGTGGGAATTACGCCTCACATTCAAGAAACCTTTGCCAATCCCGTCTATTGCAGCATGGAAGCCATCACCCGCCCGCAAAAAGAAAAGACGAAGGCGGCTTGGGGAATTCAAACCCTAGCCCGACGTTACCCAGAGGGGATTTTTGTGGTAGGGCAAGCGCAAACGGCGCTAACGGCGTTGGTGGAACTGATTGAAGCAGAGGAAATCCGTCCCGCGTTAGTCATTGGCACACCTTCAGGATTTGTTGAGGTAGATGTTGCCAAATCCCGACTCGAAGATTCCTTAGTGCCTCATATTCGCATCGAAGGACGTAAAGGTTCATCGGTCGTCGCGGCGGCTATTGTCAATGGACTGGTAGACTTAGCATGGCAGGCATACGGGCAGGATAGTACCAGTGTCAGTTGAATTCTTCGAGGGTATGGGTTGTAGGGGCGGGTTTAGGGAGTCACGTTTCACTATTGATGATAACGTTTGTTCAAAACCCGCCCTGACCAATTTTGTAGGGGCGGGTTTAGGGAATCTCTTTTCGCTGTTGATGATAACGTTTGGGCAAAACCCGCCCTAACCAAGTGTGTAGGGGCGGGTTTTACTACTATCGTTTCTTTCCTTACCCAGATGTAACTAAACCCGCCCTGACTAATACAGCTTGGCAGAAATCATGGAACAGCCAAAACCTCCCCAGCTCCCCCAGATCCCCCAGCTTCCCCAGCTTCCCCAGCTTCCCCAGCTTCCCCAGCTTCCCCAGCTTCCCCAGCTTCCCCCGCTTCCCCAGCTCCCCCAGCTGGGAGCATCCCGTTTTGGATAAAGCATTACCTCAAGTAACGCAATTGCAAGGGTTTCAGCCCCATTCAAAGAGCCAACCTGCCAAATTGGGATGCTCCCCCCCAGCTTCCCCATCTCAACGCCGACGACGCCGAGTTTTGACCACACGGTTAGCTGGATAATCATCCTCCTCCGCTTGAGTTAACTGGCGACTAACTTGACTAAACACAGTGCGCTGTACATAAGGATAGTCACTTACCCAGATATTCAAGCGAGGAATATAAATATCACTATTGGTGGTAATACGGGATAAATCCGGCTGATTCGACATCACCACCATCTGGGCAATTTGACCGGGAACAATACCTTTGTGAGTGCGGCGCAGAGGGACTTGTAGCAGTGTGGTAAATCCGCTCTCGTCACCGACTTCTACATTCAGGCGTCGCTCCCGATTTTCCACAATCACCAACTCGCCCCGATTGTTGACATTTTCTTCAGTCCCAATCAATTCTTCAGTGACGAAGACATCCAAGACTCGACCTTGCCAGAAGCCACTATATTTATAGCGACGTATCTCAATATTACGCCGACTTGCCCAGTAGACAGGACTCCAAAACCAGTACAACCCAGCGATAATACCTAAGAGAAAGAGCAAGGGATCAAACCCATCACCCAAAAGGAATTTTAAGAGCAAGATGACGACAACAGCAACAACCGAAATCAGTAGTCGCTTTAAAAAGTCGGGGAATTTTCCCCAGTAGTAAGCATACTGGGAACTTGTGGCAATTACCGGAATGAGTTGCTCAAAGCTCTGGCGGGTAAGTGGTACTAGCATGGGTTTTAGTCATTGGTCATTTGTTCAGAGAAGAGGGAATAGGGAATAGGGAATTCGTCATTTATTACAATATCTTATCTAATCCGTAGACGAGAGATTTGAGCTGAGTCACTTGGCGAATGGCAAGCAAGACCCCTGGCATATAACAAGAGCGATCGCTGGTATCATGACGTAGGGTGTAGATTTGACCAGTAGCACCAAAGATGACTTCTTGGTGAGCGATTAAACCGGGTAAGCGGACACTGTGAATGCGAATGTTGTCATTGGCGACACTCCCCCTAGCCCCCGCCAGTTTTTCGGTTTCTTCTACCTTAGCGGGATTATAGGTTTTGCCCAATCCGGCTAATTGTTGAGCGGTTTGAATCGCTGTACCGCTTGGGGCGTCGGCTTTTTGATTGTGGTGGAGTTCGATAATTTCAACGTGGTCAAAGTAGTGGGAGGCTTGGATGGCGGCTTGTTGCAATAAGACCATGCCAATGGAAAAATTGGGAATAATTAAAGCACCTGTGCTGGCTTTTTCGGCAAATTCGCCTAAGTCTTTGATTTGATCACTGCTGAGTCCCGTCGTACCGACAACTGGACGAACCCCATAGGCGATCGCGGTACGAACATTCTCATAAACGCTGTCAGGGTGGGTAAAATCCACCATCACCCCTTGCACCTTCTCCTGAGTTGCCATGACGAGTGTGGCTTGCAGGTCATTCAGAATCGGAATTTCCAATTCACCACAACCTGCGACTTCGCCAACATCTTGACCCATATAGTTCGGGTTATGATCAACGGCACCAATCAAGGTCATATCATCGGCTTGACTGACCGCCTTAATCACTTCACGACCCATTTTACCCGCCGCACCGTTGACAACCACGGGGATGGGAGATGCATTTGTCATGGTTTTGCTTTATCCTTGAGACTCGTCAAGGGAATTTTAGCTTTTTTTGGCGATAGGCGGCGTTGTAGAACACAATGGTATGGGTACGGCAATGCCGTGCCCCTACAGGTATTGCCGTGCTTTATGTCCAAATCTTTATCCATTATCGGCTGGCGGGAACGAGTCGCCTTGCCGGATCTAGGAATTGCCCAGATCAAAGCTAAAATTGACACCGGGGCGCGTTCCTCCGCCTTACACGCTTTTGATGTCGAAACTTTCTCGCGGGATGACAAAACCATGGTTCGGTTCAAAGTCCATCCCTATCAACGGGATACCCATCGCACCGTCTGTGCTGAAGCGGAACTGATTGACCAACGACAGGTTCGCAATTCTGGGGGTCACGCCCAGTTACGACCCGTGATCCAAACTATGGTAGAACTAAACGGGGAGCGCTGGTTGATTGAACTTACCCTGACGAACCGAGATGTCATGGGATTCCGGATGCTGTTAGGGCGTCAAGCCGTTCGCAAACGCTTTTTAGTCGATGCGGGTCGGTCTTTTGTCCAAAGTTCAACCAGGAAGCGCACAATTAAGCAAATGATTCAATAGTCTTTGTATGAAAATAGCTATCTTGTCCCAAGATGCTTCGCTATATTCCACGCGACGCCTCAAGGAAGCGGGGGAAGCGCGGGGTCATGATATGCGGGTGATTAATTACCTGCGTTGTTACATGAATATTACGTCTCATAAGCCCAAAGTGGTGTATCAGGGGAAAGTCTTGGAAGAGTTGGATGCGATTATTCCTCGCATCGGTGCGTCTAAGACGTTTTATGGGACGGCTGTGGTGCGCCAATTTGAAGTGATGGGGGTGTTCGTGGCGAATGAATCCCAAGCCATTTCTCGTTCCCGCGATAAGTTACGCTGTCTTCAGATTCTTTCCCGTGAAGGTGTGGGACTTCCGGTGACGGGGTTTGCTCATTCCACTCAAGATATTGATGGGTTAATTGACATTGTGGGCGGTGCGCCTCTGGTGATTAAATTGCTAGAAGGGACTCAAGGGATTGGTGTGGTTCTCGCAGAAACTCATCAAGCGGCGAAGTCGGTGATTGAAGCGTTTCGCGGTTTAGATGCCAATATTTTGGTGCAAGAGTTTATTAAAGAAGCGGGGGGTATGGATATTCGCTGCTTTGTGATTGATAACAAAGTGGTGGCGTCGATGAAGCGACAAGGCGCACCGGGGGAATTCCGTTCCAATCTGCATCGGGGTGGTAATGCTGAACAAATTAAGTTAACTCCAGAGGAACGTAGTACGGCGGTACGGGCGGCGAAAGCGATGGGATTAAGAGTGGCGGGTGTGGATTTGTTGCGATCTAATCATGGTCCGGTGGTGATGGAAGTTAACTCGTCTCCGGGTTTAGAAGGGATTGAAAATGCGACGGGGGTGGATGTGGCGGGGAAAATTATTGAGTTTTTGCAGAAAAATGCAGCATCCGGAAAAACGCGCGATCGCATTCAGTATTAATGGGTCTTATGTCATTGGTCATTTGTCCTTTGTTTGTTGTATGCAAAAGTTAGTCGGGGCGCGTTTAGTTACTTATGGGTGAGGGAAGCAATGATAATCGTGAAACCTCCGCCTACATTTGGAAAGGGCGGGTTTTGTGCAAACGTATATCATCAATAGCGAAACGTAAGTCCCTAAACCCGCCCCTACGAACTCGGTTACCTCAAACGCAGTGAAGGGTCAAAATTAAAAACTCAACTGTGAATCATGAAACTATAACAATTGGTGGAATTAGTATTGCGCCCGGAGAACGAAAGCGCACAGAAATTCCGGTCGCCCGTCTACCAACGCAAACGCTGCTTTCATTACCAATTACTGTGATTAATGGTGTGGAGGCGGGTCCACGACTGTGGATGAGTGCGGCGATTCATGGCGATGAAATTAATGGGGTGGACATTATTCGCCAAGTCTTAGAACGGATTAATCCATCTCAGCTTCATGGTGTCCTGATTGCGGTGCCAATTGTTAATGTTTTTGGCTTTATTGAACAATCCCGTTATTTGCCCGATCGCAGAGATTTAAATCGTTCGTTTCCTGGTTCCTCTCGTGGTTCTTTAGCCTCTCGGTTGGCGGACTTGTTTATGACAGAAATAGTGAGTCGCTGTACCCATGGGATTGATTTGCACACGGCGGCTCAACATCGTACAAATTTACCACAAATACGGGCGAATTTAGATGACCCAGAAACCTATTACTGTGCTAAAGCGTTTGCAGCCCCCCTGCTGATGCATTCAACGGTGCGTGATGGATCATTGCGCCAAGCCGCGACGAAGCGAGGTATCCCAATCCTCTTGTATGAGGGGGGTGAGGCGTTGCGATTTGACCCGGATGCGATCGCAATCGGTGTCGAAGGTATTCTACGAATGATGGTGGGGTTAAAGATGATTGAGTTGACGTTCCCGGAATCGTTGCACCCATCACTAGAAGTTAAGCAAAGTAAGTGGGTACGAGCGCCCCGTAGCGGGATTTTGCGCCTTACTGTTAAATTGGGTCAGCGCGTTGACAAAAAGCAAGTTTTGTGTATTATCTCTGACGCCTTTGGTGAGAATAGCATTAAAGCGTATGCGCCCTTTGATGGCTTAGTTATTGGTCACACGCAGAATCCATTGGTGAATCAGGGCGATGGGATTTTGCATTTAGCGGTTTTGAGTGATTAGGGAACAGGGAACAGGCAATAGGCAATAGGCAATAAAAGATTACACAACTCATTTAAAAACCGTTACATTATAATAAACTGTTTTAGCGTTTTTTAGTAGGGTGGGCATTGCCCACCAGCCTTAAGTCAGTGACATTCATCTTATGTCTTGTGTCATCTGTCTTATGTAAGAGTTTGAGAAATATTTACAGCGTTTAATAGGGTTGAGTTTATTTCCACCAACCGACAAGATTACATAAGTTAGCGTTTTTTAGAGTTTTGTTGCTGAAGGAAAAATAAAAAAGAACACTGGGATAGAATGCAGTCTGTTTGTAACAAACAATTAACCTGATGAAATCTGCTCAGTGGTGCAAAATCTGCCTGTTGACTCTCTTAGCTGGAACGGTAAGACTGGTAACAGCTACTCCAGTGTTGGCTCAACCGATTACCCCAGCCGATGACGGTACGGGTACAACTGTCACCCAAGATGGCAACCAATTTGATATTCAAGGTGGCAGTTTGTCGAGTGATGGGACGAATTTATTCCACAGTCTTCAAGAGTTTGGCATTAATTCAGAGCAAATTGCTAATTTTTTGGCAACTCCGGATTTGAGAAATATTCTGGGACGAGTGATTGGCGAAAATCCTTCCATTATTGACGGATTGATTCAGGTGACAGGGGGAACAGCCAATTTATATTTAATGAATCCGGCGGGAATTGTTTTTGGCGCGAATGCTCAACTCAATGTCCCGGCTGATTTTACGGCAACGACGGCGACAGGAATTGGGTTTGGCAATAACTGGTTTAATGCCTTTGGAGATAATAATTATCAGGACTTGGTCGGAGAACCCAGTCAATTTGCCTTTGATTTATCTCAAGGGGGAATCATTATTAATGCGGGTGAATTGGCGGTTGAACCCGGACAGAATTTAGCACTACTGGGTGGACAAGTGGTGAATACGGGAACGCTGACGTCATCCGGGGGAACGATTACCATCGCGGCGGTGCCGAATTCTCGTTTGGTGAAAATCTCCCAATCGGGACAGGTGTTAAGTTTTGAGGTGGAGTTACCGAGGAGTAATGGGGGTTTAGCGTTACCGACAAACCCTCTGGATTTAGCGACGTTGTTAACAGGTTCGGGTAATACGGTGGAAACTGGGGTCGAGGTAACGGCATCGGGAGAGATACAGACGGATTCTGGGGGAATTATACCAAGTCAGGTTGGGGTTGCGATCGCGTCAGGGACAGTTGAGTCGGGTACAGGTCATATTTCAATCCTAGGGATTGGCGGAACTGAAGAAAATACTACCTCGGGTATTTCTGGTATCCACATTATTGATGGTAGCCGTTTAGAAGCAATTGGACAAGGAACAATTACCTTAAACGGTACAGGAGGAAACGGCGGGAATTTCAGCGAAGATATTCTAGGAAATCGGGGCATATCGATTAATAACGCGACGGTGTCTTCCCAAGATGGCATCATTCATCTCATCGGCACTGGGGGTTCTGGGGATAATGGTTTACATTATGGAGTTTCTATTGGTAATCAGGGAGGAAGTGTCCAGTCAACAGGAACAGGAACAATTATTGTTGAGGGGACTGGAGGGAATGGAGGAGAAGGGACGTTGCATGGGAGTCAAGGAATCAAACTTGATTTAGGTGGTTTAGTTAGTACCAGAGATGGGAATATTCAGTTTATTGGTGAGGGGGGAACTGAACCCGATCAATTTAATCATGGGGTTGAACTATTTCGGGGTTCTACTGTTGAGGTAACCGGAAAGGGTAATATTACGATTGAGGGAATTGCTGGCGCGGGAATAACGGAAAATCACGGAATTAGGATTCAGGAAATAGATCCTAACCAGAGTAATCCTTCTCGAATTACCGCCAGGGATGGCGCGATTACTCTAATCGGAGTAGGTAAAGGAACAGGAGAAAGTAACTATGGCATTGATTTAAGAGGGGGTGGTGTGGAGACAACCGCAGACGGAACTCTCACCCTAGAGGGAATCGGTGCTAATGGTGCAGCAGGGATTAATGTGCAAGATGGTTTTATTCAAGCCAGCGGAACAGGAGAGAGTACAACAACCTTGATTGCTGATGAAATTCGGGTCGTTGATACTCCCAATATCCCGCAAACGCCACAAGTCCAAGGCACAGGAACGGTGGTGTTATCTCCCCTTGACCCGACTGTAAATATAACCATTGGAGATACAACCAATAGTAATAGTAATATCTGGAACCTGGATACTGATAAACTGAATCTCTTCCAAGATGGATTTGAGCAACTTGTGATTGGTGGCGAGGATAGTCAGGGTACAATTATGTTGGCAGATGACATCACCTTTAAGGTTCCCGTAATTTTGCGATCGCCTTTTGGTTCAGGGGCAATTGATACCACAGGTTTCACGATAACGGGTACTCAGGATGCTACGATTACACTACAAGGAAATCAACGCATCACGACAGGTACAATTATTAATCCCGGTCGGGCAATTACTCTCACCAGTAACGGGTCGATTGATACTCGTAGCGGCATCCTCGATAGTCATGCTCAAAACAGCAATGGTGGGACAATTACGCTAACCGCCGTTCGGGATATTACCACGGGAAATATTGATGCCAGTTCGAGTGGAAATGGTCAAGGGGCAAACATCACGTTAATCAGCCGTGATGGAGAAATTACCACGAATGATCTCAACAGTTCTGGATTTAGTGGCGGTGATATTTTAATTGATGCCGCGACTGCAATTACAACGGAAAAAATTAATAGTAGCGGTACTATCAGCGATGGCGGTAATGTTACGTTAGATCCCATTGGTGATATCCAAGTTACCTTGATCAACGCCCAAGGCGGAAATAGTGGTCAAGGAGGTCAAGTTGATATCACTGCTGGTCAATTTTTCCGGGCTACGGGAATATTTATTGACCAGAATGGGATTAGCGCCAGCATCTCTACGGCTGGGGGATTGGGTGGAGATTCTATCACGTTGAGACATGGTGGAAATGGTTTTACTCCCTTCATCGTGGGTGATGGGACAACCAATGGCACCAGGGGAACGATTACCAGTGGCGATTTCACTATTGCCCCCACTCAATCCTTTCTGTTTACTCAGAAGGTGGGCAATATTCAAATTATCAGCGTTGATTCTCCACCGATTCCGGATACAGATGAAACGAATCCTCCTATCAATCCTGTTAATTTACTTAAACCTCTGACTGAACCCACTTTACCTCCCAACAAAGACGAACCGCCGGAAATCGAAATTGACACCCAGGTTGCTAAATGGGAGGAATCGTTAACCCGTGACTATGAGACCTATTTAGGACTCCAAGATACTACCATTTTGACTCTGGCAGATGCCCGGGCAACTTTACATCGTATCGAACAAGCTACAGGGGCTAAACCTGCACTTATCTACGCCGTTTTTGTACCCACCACAGTAGCGCCCCAAACTCGCAGTCAAGACAGTCAATCTTCAGCCAAGGAGTCTCCCTCACGAGATAGTGATCAACTCCAAATTATCCTCGTCACCGCCAATGGGGAACTCATACGCCACTCGATACCGGGTGCAACCCGTGAAAAAGTAATGGATACCGCTAACAAATTGCGCCGCGCTGTTACTGATACTCACATTCCTCGTCCCTATCAACGTTATGCCCAACAGTTGTATCAGTGGTTAATTGCCCCCTTAGAAACAGAATTAAAGACGCAAGAGATTAATAATCTAGCCTTCATTATGGATCAGGGATTACGTTCCCTACCTCTGGCTGTTTTGCATGATGGGGATAAATTTATAATTGAACAATATAGTATCGGTTTCATGCCTAGTCTTTCGCTCACTGATACCCGCTATCGAGATGTGAGAGATGTGCAGGTTTTAGCTATGGGTGCGTCACAATTTACGGATCAAAACCCATTACCGGCTGTACCCACTGAATTATCCGCGATCGCGACTCAATTATGGCAGGGTAAATCCTTCTTGAATGAAGACTTTACCGCCGCTAATTTGAAAACAGCGAGGGCATCTCAACCCTTTGGAATTATCCATTTAGCCACCCACGGTGAATTTAAATCGGGTCAACCCAGTTCTTCTTATATTCAGTTTTGGGATCGTAAACTCAAACTGAGTGACATCCGCCAATTGGGATTACATGATCCCACTGTGGAACTGATGGTATTAAGTGCCTGTCGGACGGCTTTAGGAGACGCAGAAGCGGAGTTAGGATTTACTGGGTTAGCGGTACAAGCTGGGGTTAAATCTGCCCTAGGAAGTTTATGGTATGTGAGTGATGAAGGCACGTTAGGGTTAATGACAGGTTTTTATGAACAACTACAGCAATCACCTCTGAAAGCGGAAGCATTACGACAGGCACAATTAGCCATGATTCGCGGACAAGTGCGATTAGAAGAGGGTTATTTAGTTACGCCAAATCGTCGGATTGCCTTACCGCCAGAATTAGCGAATTTGCCATCAAAGGAACTCACTCATCCTTATTATTGGAGTGCGTTTACTTTAGTTGGAAGTCCGTGGTAATAAAGTTTTGAACCACCGCTAAGCTCTATTGCTGTCCAATATTAGGGCAAATCAAACTAACAATTTAGCACACTAAGTATAGCAACCGCCATAGCGGTTAGGACACATCATTTATGTAGAGACGCGCCATGGCGCGTCTCTACAATGGTGCTATTGCCTATTGCCTATTGCCTATTCCCTGGCGCGTAGCGCTATAACTGCTCTCGACTCGCCCTGCTCGCCCTGCCAAATGTGATAGTTTCCGATAATTAATTATACGCAATTTAGGGTTACATAGAGAAAATTAACGGTTTATTTTTAGGCAATGGTTTATGTCGATTTTCCTTGCTTTTTCTGATACCTGATGCAGGGCGACCCGATAAAATTTATAGGTCAATTGTGTTCATTTTTGCAGCGGGTCGCCCCTACCATTCAATAAACGCTTACCTGACAAGGGATTGAGCGATTTAAATTTTTCTTGATATGTCCTAACCTTAATGCGTAGTGCTATACATAAGACGAATGACGATTACTCCTCTGGATTAGTAATCAACCGAGTGCCACGATTACGGGTGAAATAACTCCATGCCCATTGCACCATGACGATGATTTTATTATCAAATTCAATTAGGAAAAAGATATGTACAAAAATCCAAGTTAACCACGCCCGACGTTGATCAGGATCAGCTTCTTTTTCTGCGGCTTCAAATGCCGATAAAAGTCCACCAAACCCACCACCTATAATTACTACATGTTTAGGGGATTGATTATCAATTGCGGCATTAACTATTAGTTACCGTTCCTAACTCAGTTGGCAAAATTATAGGTAGTCATTTGTTCGGGGTAAGACGTTGAACCCGTTTTAACGGGTTTAAGCTTTTAGCCAAGAACTTGAGTTCTTGGCTCTCTCTTCAATGCCAAGGTTAATCCATCAGCAATCGGGACTAAACTTAAAATAACCTGTTCATCTTGACTAATGGCTTGGTTAAATGCTCGAATCGCGGCGGTATTTTTATCTTGCATCTGAGAATCAGCAACTCGTCCCCCCCAAAGGACATTATCAATAGCAATTAAACCCCCCGGACGAATTAATTGCAGCGATCGCTCATAGTATGCCAGATAATTTACTTTATCGGCATCGATAAACGCAAAATCAAACGTTTCTGCTTGCCCTGCTGCCAATAATTCATCCAAAGTCTCCAAAGCAGGTGCTAATCGCAAATCTATTTTATCCGAGACTCCGGCGGCATCCCAGTAACGGCGGGCAATGGCGGTATAGTCTTCACTCACATCACAGGCGACAATCTTGCCATCCTTGGGTAAGGCTAAGGCGACAGCTAAAACACTGTAACCTGTAAATACGCCAATTTCTAAGGTTTTCATCGCCCCCATAAGCTGAACCAAGAATGCCATAAACTGCCCTTGTTCCGGGGCGATTTGCATGGCGCTATCTGGATGGGTGGCGGTTTCTTGCCGTAATTTTTGTAGGATATCGGGTTCTCGCAAGGACACCGATAATAAATATTTATACAGTGGAGTATCTAAACCGAGGGTTTTATTAGACATAGGCAATAGGGAACAGGGAATAGGGAGCTGGGTTCGTAGTAGGCACGAAGCGTGCCAGAAGCGCTTTAGCGCTTACTACAAACTCTAAAGTCAGTGACATTCGACTTAAGGGCGTAGCCGCGATCGCAGGATGCAGATATTGATATCTATCCGATCTAACTCTATCCTGTTGACCTTTTAGCACATTTTCCAATACGTGCCAATCTACCTAAGGGTCAAGTCAGGGCGGGTTTAGTTATATTGGGGTGAGATGAACCCCGCCCCTACACCCTAGTGGAGCTAGGCAAAAATACTTGAGCAGCTTCGTAGATACGATGAAGCAGGGGGAGCAGAGGGAGCAGGGGAAGCGGGGGGAGATATTAGCTGTTCAGTTATTTCTGCCTTCTTGCACTAGCCACTTTAGCGAGAAATGGAACCACAAACCTACGCCCAACTTCAACAACGAAACCAATTCTTAGAGAGTATTTATCAAAGTGTTGCTCATCCTATCACGGTAATTGATGTTTTACCCTCTGGTGAATTTCGTTTCGTGGAGATAAATCTGGCATCTGAACGATGGATGGGAAAACGTTTAGAGGAAGTAAAAGACAAATCCCCGGAACAGATTTTTCCGGCGGCTGAAGCAACCGCTATCGTGGATAACTATACCCGATGCGTTCAGGAGAGACGTGCGATTGTCTATGAAACTTATTGTCAATCTCAGGATAGTTGGTGGTTAACCACGCTCACACCTTTGTATAATCAAGAGTCGCGGATTTATCGGCTAATTAGTAGTAGTCTGAATATTACTGAACGCAGAAAAAAAGAAGTTAATCCATCTCACTTCTTCAACAAGATATTGATATCTAACCTGAATCAGCGCACCCTTGATTTACGTCACACGAGTCAAAAACTGGTTCAAGAAATTCAATATTGTCAGCACGTCAACCGTAAACTCAAAGAAAGTGAACAGAATTTGCGCCAAATTGCGGAAACCCTTCGGGAAGTCTTATTTATCCGCACTGTTAATCAGATGATTTATGTTAGTCCAGCTTACGAAAAAATCTGGGGACTCTCTTGTGACTCTCTCTATCAACAGCCAGAATCTTGGCAAGATGCGATTCATCCAGACGATCGCGATCGCGTGATTACCGAATGGCAAACTCATGTCTGGGACAAACCCTTTGAGCAAGAATATCGGATTATCCAACCCAATGGTGAACAGCGTTGGATTTGGGCGCGTACTTTGCCAATTCTCGATGACTTTGGACAAGCTAACCGCACTGTGGGAATTGCTGAAGATATCACCGATCGCAAACAAGTTGAGGAACATTTACGTCAAAGCCAAGCCAAACTTGCTGAAGCAGAAGAACTAGCTCATCTGGGTCATTGGCATTATGATATAACGACTCATAAAATTACTTGGTCAGCCGAAACATTCCGGATTTTTGGTCGAGATCCGGATCACGGTGAACCAACTTATGCACAACTGGTACACCAGATTACTCATCCCGATGACCGCAAATATTTTACTCAAACCGTTGCCCATAGTATCCAACATAAACAACCCTATAAATTAGACTATCGACTGATTCGTCCCAATGGTTCGATTCGCCACATTTTCGCTAAAGGGAAACCGATTTTAAACTCAGACAACCAGATAATTGGTGTATTTGGGACAATTCTAGATATCACAAATCTCAAGCAAACTGAAGCCGCATGGCGCCAGAGTGAAGAAACCTTCCGTCAGTTTGCAGAGAATATTCAAGATGTTTTCTGGATGACAAATGTAGAGAAAACCAAAAATATTTATATTAGTCCGGCTTACGAAACAATTTGGGGTCAACCCTGTGCTTCTTGGTATACTGATTGCCTATCTTGGTTGGATACAATTCACCCCGATGATCGCGATCGCATCCGCAGCGCTATCCACAAAGAGGTATTAGGCGAGTATGATGAAGAATATCGAATAATACGACCCGATGGAGAAATGCGTTGGATTCGCGATCGCGCTTTTCCCATCTACAATGAACAAGGTGAAATGTACCGCATTGCTGGAATTGCTCAGGATATCACCGAGCGTAAACAAACAGAACTTGCCTTACAAAAAAGTGAGCAACGATTCCGGCAAATTTTTGATCATGCTCCCATTGGTATGTCCCTGATCAACTTTCATACCCATCAGTTTATTCAAGTCAATCCGGCTTATTATCAGACACTGGGATATTCGGAGTCAGAAATCATGTCGCTTACCTTTGACGATTTTACCCATCCTGATGATCTAGGGCATGATTTACACTACATGGAACAAATTGATCAGAGGGAAATCGATAGTTTCCGGATGCCGAAACGCTATTTTAAAAAGAATGGTGAGATTGTCTGGGCAAATCTAACCGTTGCGGTGCTGCGCGACTTGATTGGCGAACCTGTATTTTGTGTTGCCATGATCGAAGATATTACTCACCAGCAACAGTTACAAGATGAATTAACCCAAAGTGAACACCGAATCCAAACCTCGCTGGATAATATATTAGATTGCTTTGGGTTGTATAAACCTATTCGCGATGATTCGGGTCAAATTATTGATTTTGTCATTGAGTATGTCAATGATGCTACTAATCAGTATCACTGTTTTACTCAACCCGTACAAAGAGGTCAACGAATCTACTCGATTTTGCCCCCGGCTTATCAAGATGAGTTATTCGATGCCTACTGTCAAGTTTTGGAAACGGGTCAACCCTTGCTTAAAGAATTACTTTTCTATGATGATTTATCCCATCCACAAAATTTGAGACAAGCCTTTGATATTCGTGCTGTTCGTTTCGATGATGGGTTAGCCGTAACCTGGCGCGATATTACCCAACGCCAGCAAGCAGAAGCTCAAATTAAAGCGTCCTTAATTGAAAAAGAAACCTTGCTCAAAGAAATTCACCATCGGGTCAAGAATAATCTGCAAATTATATCCAGCTTGCTGCGTTTACAGGCAAGAAAAATGAAAACACCCGAAATATTAGACCTTTTGCAAGAAAGTCAAAATCGAGTGCAAGCAATGGCACTGATTCACGAAAAACTGTATCAGTCTGAACATTTATCTAAGATTAACTTTGGTACTTATATCAAAAGTCTGGTTTACTCTCTCTCTCGCTGCTATGGAGCAAGGCAAAAAGGAATTACCTTTAATCTGACAATTGCTCCCGTTTCGCTGTCGATTGATACCGCTATTCCTTGTGGATTAATTATTAATGAATTAGTATCCAATTCCTTAAAATATGCCTTTCCCGACTCCCGCAATGGTGAGATTGGCATCACTCTCCAAACGAGAGGAGGAACTAATGAAGGCGAAGGGGAGGATCAGGGAGATAGGGGGAATGTCGCTGACTTAAGCTGGGTTCGTAGTAGGTATTTTAGTGCCATAAGCGCTGAAGCGCTGACTACAAACTCTAAAGTCAGTGCCATTGGAGATGGGGAAGATGGGGAAAACAACTTAACAAACGCCACTTCAGACTCTCTATCCTCTGTTCTCCAAGAACAATTATGCTTGACTATCGGTGATAATGGCATTGGTTTCCCAGAGGACGTGGATTTTAGGCAAACCTCGTCTCTAGGCTTACAGCTTGTGTGTCGGTTGGCTAAGCAACTCAACGGTGAGATAACACTCGATCGCAATCAGGGAACTCTGTTTATAATTATCTTTAACAGGAGTTGCTAGTCCTTCCAGACAACATTGAACTCGCCTGACTTGCTCTAGGCTAGGTATCTTGTCATACATTGGTTATGTTTTGTTATTCATTAAGAGCATTCTATGGAATATAGCCATAACGATATAAAATTGTCTAGGGCGTTCAAGTTTGAGCTAACCGAACCAACTCTCTATTAGCAAGGAAGCCATCATCATGATCTCCAATGCCAAGCTGCTGATTGTAGAAGACGAAGAAATCGTGGCTTTTGATATTGAAACCACACTGCGGACACTAGGGTATGACGTTGTGGGGATAGCGACGACGGGAGAAGAGGCGATCGCCACGGCGACTCAAACTAAACCTGACTTAGTTCTCATGGATATTCGACTCCCCGGAAAACTGGATGGAGTTAAAGCGGCTGAGGAGATTAGTCAACGTCTAAATATTCCCGTCGTTTATCTGACTGCCCATGCAGATAAATCTACCTTAAAGCGAGCTAAAATAACCGCCCCCTTTGGTTATATTCTCAAACCCTTCCAAGAAGACGAACTGCAAACCACGATTGAGATTGCCCTCTCGCGCCATCAATCTGAAGAACGGCTGCGGTTAGCCTTAGCTAAAGAAAAAGAATTAAACCAACTGAAAACTCAGTTTATCGCCATCACCTCCCATGAATTCCGCACCCCCCTCACCACAATTAGTTCCTCAAATGATCTGCTCGAACGCTATTGTCGAGATACCATGGATGCCAAAAAAGAAAAGCATTTGCGGCAAATTAAACTATCTGTGAACCAGATGATCCAGTTGTTAGATGACGTTTTACTGATTGGTAGAGCCGAATCCGGAAAAGTTGAACTTCAACTTATTCCTATCGATTTAGTTAAATTTTGTCATAACTTAGTCGAAGAAATCCAGACCAATGCTGGGGATAAGTACCAAATTATTTTTACGCATCAAGGTGAATTCACCGAGACTTGTCTGGATATTAATCTATTGCGCCCTATCCTCTCTAATTTACTAGCAAATGCGGTAAAATACTCCCCGCAAGGTGGCGTCGTCACGTTTCATTTATTCAGGAACGATACAACGATCACGTTCCAGATTAAAGACAGTGGAATTGGCATTCCTCCAGAGGCACAAAAGTACCTGTTTGAATCCTTCCATCGTGCCAGCAATGTTGGCAAAATTAAAGGAACAGGCTTAGGACTTTCCATCGTCAAGCGCTGCGTGGATATCCATGGCGGTGAAATTAGCGTAGAGAGTGAAGTTAATGTCGGCACAACCTTTACCGTTAAATTACCCTTGACATAGTTTTGATGATTGATGGTTGATGGTTGACCCATACCTTTGATGAAGGTGTCTGTGTAGGGGCGGGTTTCACTATTATCGTTTTTCACTTCACCCAGATGTAACTAAACCCGCCCAGACCGCACAACCTTTACCGTGACATCACCGTTGAAAGTGTTGATGGTTGATAGTTGACCCATACCTTTGATGAAGGTGTCTGTGTAGGGGCGGGTTTCACTATTATCGTTTTTCACCTCACCCAGATGTAACTAAACCCGCCCAGACCGCACAACCTTTACCGTGACATCACCGTTGAAATAGTGTTGATTGTTGCGTTTTGACCAGAAAATTGATAGGTTAATTTTAGGCAATGGTTCATGTCGATTTTCCTGGGTTTTTCTGATACCTGATGCAGGGCGACCCGGTAAATTTTATCGGTCAATTGTGTTCATTTTGCAGCGACTCCCACGCCAGCCCTCACCCACGCCAGCCCTCACCCCCAGCCCCTCTCCCA
Source organism: Coleofasciculus sp. A1-SPW-01 (assembly GCF_040217205.1). NCBI lineage: Bacteria > Bacillati > Cyanobacteriota > Cyanophyceae > Coleofasciculales > Coleofasciculaceae > Coleofasciculus > Coleofasciculus sp. A1-SPW-01. The sequence continues at coordinate 98,528 of NZ_JAVJNP010000023.1, forward strand.
AGCTTGGGAGAGGGGAGCAAGAGGGGAGCAAGAGAATCCGATTTATCGCACTACGGGCATAGGTTAGGACATTCCCCTATTGCCTATTGCCTATTGCCTATTGCCTTTTTACCCAATTTTATTGTCCTAACCTCAATGCGTATTGCTATAACCAATGACCAATTATTTCACACAATTAAGCATTCGCACCGTCGCCGCCGCCGCATAATTCCGTTGGGCTTGGCTATTCGGAGAAAAAGCACTCCCCCTTTCATTCAATGGAGACGCCACTCGACAATAAGCCGACATTTGAGTAATCAGCGCATCTGCCCAATGACCCTGAATATCGCTAAACTGTAAAGCAGACTGATTGCCTGTCAGCGTCGGTTGTTGACCTTGAAGGGTTAAGGCAAACTCCGCCGCCCGTCGTTCCATTGCCATCAGTTCAGCGCGAGTTACGGGTTGGGTGGGTCGAAATTTGCCATCCGCATAACCACTGATGATATTATTCTCCCGCGCCCATTGAATTTTCGCCGCACTCCATCGGGAGGGATTAACATCAGGATAAGGGGCAAAGGTAACTTGATTAGGCAGTTCTAGATTGGCGTTGGGAAGTTGATTCAGGGCTTCAAAAATAATCGAAACCAATTGTTCACGAGTTAAAGCCGCTTGGGGTCTGAATGTGTTATCTTCTCTGAATCCAGCAATAAATCCCATTGCCACGGCTTGCTGAATTTCATTGGCATAAATGTCATTGGCAACATCGGGAAAGGTTACTGTTGGATTGCCAGTTCCTGAACCTGTGCCTGGGTTAGCACCTGGATTAGACCCCGTACCGGAACCTGTGCCTGGGTTAGAACCTGTACCAGAACCGCCACCTGTACCAATACTGCTTAAAGGTTGACTATTTGCCAGATAAATATGACCCAATGGTCTACCTTGATAGGAACGTCGGGCAAAGTCCCAACCGGGTTCTAAGACTATCTTGACAAACCCATTGGCTAATCCTTGGGTTCTACCCACTATAACCTCTGGGGCGCTGCGATCGCGGCTATTGGTTCCTATCAGTACCAATTCACCATTGCGTTCAACGATTCTGAGTAAATAATCTAAGCCCAAATCTTCACCCGCCATGCGGATGGAATACCCATTACTATCGGTGCTACGTCCGCAAATCCCACTAAAGTCAAAGTTCAATAATAAGGGATCTACGGTAACCGGATTACTGCCACTTTCACTCCAACACTGCCGCGCATTGCTTTTTTGTTCAATAATCAGCAGTTGATGGGAACTCTCGCCAAAAGGTGCAGCCACGGCAATAAATTTATTTTGATCAACCGGAATTTGCTCAAATGTCGCCGCCACTGATTTATTCGCGATTAGGCTAGATAGGGCGATTGTGGCTAGGGTGGCTACTTGTGTAAAAAATGCACGCTTTCTCATCTTGTCCGCTTCAATCCTTTAATTGTGTAGTTCTTCAACAACTTTCCTCTGTACAAAGTCTGTGATCACTCTCGTGTATAAAAGTTTCCCAGATTCCTCGGTACTTAGCGTGTATTTAATATCTCGTAACAATCAACCGGATCAGGTGTACCCCTGTGAAACAAAAGAAAGTATCACAAGCTGAACCCCTGTCCCTGGAACCCTTACCCATGATCGGGGAAAACGTTTCACACTTACAGGTCACAGGATATGTTATTTAACTTTATCGGATGGAGTGGCGCATTGGGAATCGTAACCCTGCTGATATTTGGCATCCTGCAATGGTTGCATATCAGCGCTGGACATTTTCTGGATTGGGTGATTGGAGTTGCCAGCTTTTGGTGGCTGTTGGTGGTTGTGACAGTTCCCTGGAATGTCCACTTTGAAGCCAAGTCGGTTTTGGCAGATGCGGCGCAATCGGCGGAAAAGGGAATAGAGATTGACGCCAAACAGGTTAATTATGCTCAAGTTGTGGCAACGCGATCGCTCTGGGTGGCGATAGCTTTACATATTCTATCTGCGATTGGGCTTTACACGCTAGCGGCTACGGGAATTAGTGCAGTGGGTTACATTAGTTCGGGTGCAGCATTGTTGTTAACCGCCTTACGCCCAGCCATCCGACTCTATGAATATTTAGCCGCCCGTTTAGCGATGATTCGCCGGGAGTTTAAGTATCCGCGTGAGGATGTGTACCAATTGCGCGATCGCGTCTCAAATTTAGAACAGGATATCAGACAGATCCAACCCCAACTCGATCCCGAAAATCAGCAGTCCTGGGTAGCGATACAAAACCGTAACTGGGAAGAAAGCCGCAAAGATATCGCCCGACTCCGCGCTTCTTTTGATCAACTCGAAGCCCAGAATGAAGCGGAACACAGGCGTTTAGCCCGGGAAGCCCAACAAGCGATCGCCCAATTAACTACAGATAGTCAATTCCTGGATCACGTTCGCGAAATTATCCGCTTTTTCAAGACAGCATAATTGGGAGCATCCCAATTTGGCACGTTGGCTCTTTAAATGGGGCTGAAACCCTTGCAATTGCGTTACTTTAGGTAATGCTTTGTCCAAAACGGGATGCTCCCGCATAATTCGTCATTCGTCATTCGTTATTTGGTTCAAATCGAAACAAAAAGAGGGCGGGTTTTGTTGATCAGTTGTGGGTACGCCCGTTCAGTAAACGGCTAAACCCGCCCCTACAATTAACCGTCTCTAACCATCCAAATTAGAAATCCGAGAATCTGATCAACTGGGGGTAACGGATAATCAGTTAGCGCGATCGTTACCGTTTGTCCCTCCAGAAACAAAAAGAGGGCGGGTTTTGTTGATCAGTTATGGGTACACCCGTCAATTAAACGGCTAAACCCGCCCCTACAATTAACCGTCTCTAACCATCCAAATTAGAAATCCGAGAATCTGATCAACTGGGGGTAACGGATAATCAGTTAGCGCAATTGTTACCGTTTGTCCCTCCAGCTTCAGAAACCGCCACTGTGTACCACTGGTTACACAGCCATACACCGTCGTAATCGAACGTTCCGCCGCCGCATTAAATCGCTGCGCCGCCACCATTTCCGCCACACATTGACCTAATCCCGTGCGAATATCTGCCTTCTTTGCTTCCGTTAATAGAACCACTGGGGCTTGAATAAATAGTTGCTCAACCGAACGAGACAAAATAAAATCACAGATCCCATTTAAACCGACCGAGGGATCGACATCAAATTCTTCTCCTGAAAACAAGCTAACTTGAGAAGATAAAAGGCGTTTGACTTCCCAGAGAATTGGGTAAATAATACCCTCAGACCGTGCCTTTTCACTCCCTGTGGCGGTTAAAGGTAGACTCGTTTCTAGGAATTCCGTTAATATGGGTGACGGTGTAACCGGAGCAATTTCTGGCAGAAATTGCGGAACCTCAACCAAGACGAGATTAAAGTCTGCTACGGCTTGAGCAAGGGTAAACTGGCTGTAGGACATAGGTTATCCATTTGTAATATAACGTTCGATTGAATACTTACACTTTGCTAATTATCAAAAAAATCTCCGTACAAATTAATAATATCATGTCCGGTTGAATACCCATAATTATGGTGAGGAGGTGAGGGATAGATCTGACTTTTAACGCTATTTAGAAAAAAAGATGCTTCCCTTTTATTGCACGGAAGGGGGCAGAATTCAAAGCCTCTCTCCTTGCAGGAGAGAGGTTTGGAGAGAGGTTTTCCAGATTTCAAGGCGGTGTAACAAGGTGAAAGTTAATGGAATTTATTTCTACTCTTCATTCAAATCTAGCGGGATATCAATTACAAATTCTGTTCCTTTTCCCAGTTGACTATTTATCTGTAACTGACCTTTATGCTTTTCGACAATAATCTGATAACTAATCGCCAAACCTAAACCTGTTCCTGACCCCACAGGCTTTGTCGTAAAAAAGGGATCAAAGATTTGGCGTTTGACCTCATCATTCATCCCTGAACCATTATCGGCAATTTTAATAACCACATTGGCATTGTCTTTAATTTCCGTACAAATCCAAATCGTTGGTGTTGGCGGATTCGATTCAAACCCATTGTTACCTGTTCTCCATTTCTCTTTCTCCTGATCAATGGCTTCAATGGCATTAGTGATAATAGACGTAAATACTTGGTTAAGCTGACTACCATAACAGGCAATTTTAGGCAGATCACTATACTCTTTAATCACTCGAATAGCTGGTCGGTCTGACTGAGATTTAAGACAGTGCTGTAACAAAAACAGTGTATTATCAATTCCTTGATGAATATCCGTTAACTTAAATTCTGATTCATCCAAATGGGAAAAACTCCGCAACAACAGAATAATCTGACAGATTCGTTCCGCCCCCACTTGCATTGAGTTAAGAATTTTGGGTAAATCTAACTGTAAAAAATTCAGATCAATGGCTTCCGTTTCTGCAACAATTTCGGGGCTGGGATTATTGTAGGTGCGTTGATAAGAATGAAGCAAGTGTAAGAGTTCTTCTAGATAAGTTTTTGTAATCGAAGCATTACTGTAGATAAAATTCAACGGATTATTAATCTCGTGGGCGATTCCGGCAACCATTCGACCCAAACTTGACATTTTTTCGGATTGAATGAGTTGAAGTTGGGTTTGTTGTAATTTTTTTAATGCCTGCTCAAGTTCTAAGGATCTTTGCCGTTCTTTATCTTGTGAATCCAATAGTTTTTTATTTTGGTTAATGAGTCGCTTTTGTAGATTTCTCAAGGCAAGATGGGTTTGGACGCGACACAATACTTCTTCCGGTTGCAGGGGTTTGGTAATATAATCAACCGCACCAATTTTAAAGCCTTGGACTTTATCGACGGTATCAGACAGGGCGGTCATAAAAATTACGGGAATATCTTGAGTCGATGGATCAGATTTGAGGTGTTTACAGGTTGTAAATCCATCCAATCCCGGCATCATTACATCTAATAAAATCAGATCCGGCTGGGCATATTGCACTTGTTCAATCGCACTTTCTCCATCTAAGGCGACTAAGACTTTGAATTCAGATTGAGTTAAATATTCAAAGAGAAACCCTAAATTGGTGGGGTTATCATCGACAATCAGCAGTTTACTTTTCTCCGGAACTTGAAGGGTCATAATAAATGATAACTGATGAAACAAGCAACCAACCAAGACATATAGTGATTAATAGGGTAATGGTTTAGCTAGAACGATGTAATCAAGAATTCCCGGAATACCCCTGACGGCTAAATAATGGATTGCCTTAGAGGAAAAGGAATACAATGAACCATGAACCATAAACAATTAACCATCAACAAGATGATCTTGAATCAGTTCCCGCAGTTGTTTCAATCGAAACCCTCTCGCTAACTGACAAATTTGGCTGGTTAAGGGTTCAAATTGCGAATTTTGTTGGGCTAGAGATTCAGCGCGTTCGATAATGCCTTGGATATCCCCCATTTTAACTAAATCAGCTAATGCTGTAATTTCTGATGCGGGTAGGGAAATAATCGGCGTCTGCGTCAGATTAGCCGCCTTCGTTGGGGAGAGAGATTGGGGTAGGGAATAAATCCATTCTAGGTTTAAATGGAGTGCGATCGCGTCGAGAAGTTGCTGGCTTTCCACAGGCTTGGCGAGAAAACCCCGACACCCGGCGGCGAGACTCTCCTGCTGAATCTGGGGGTAGACACTTGCCGAAAGCGCGATCGCGACGATATCTTTATCCTGAAGTTGGGGTAATGCTAGCATTCGGCGTGTGGTTTCCAATCCATCCATTTCTGGCATCACTAAGTCGATTAAAATTAGATCAGGATAAGATTCGACAACCTTCTGCAAACAGTCTAGACCATCAACCGCCTCTATTATTTCAAACCCTAAAGGCTTTAGCATCGCCCGCAATAGAGTACGATTCACTCTATTATCATCCACAATCATTAATTTCCGTTTGTCCCCTTTGAAGCCTGTAATCCGGCGTTTGGTAGAAGGATTCGGTTCGTGCCATCCTGAGACTAAGGGTAAATTAATATCAAACCAGAATGTACTCCCTTTACCGGGAATACTCTTAACTTTAATTTCACTCCCCATCAGTTGAATTAATTTCTGGCTAATCGCCAATCCCAATCCCGTTCCTTCAGTCGCATGGCTATGATCACTGACTTGATGGAAGGGTAAAAAGATTTTGGTTAATTGACTCAAATCAATCCCCACACCTGTATCTTTAATTTGAAAACGAATTGTTTTACAGTGTTGATCCTTCGCCACCCGCGAGTAAACCGGGTTTGTCGGGGTGGGTTTAGGGACTTGATTTTGACTATTGCTGGTAAGGTTTGTACAAAACCCGCTCTGACTAAGTTTTGATTCAACGGCAGAATTTCTACAAGCCGATTTTACATCGGTTCGATTAACAACACTCACCGTAAATGTTACCTCACCCCGATCCGTAAACTTAATCGCATTACTAAGTAAATTACACAGAACCTGTCGCAGTCGTTTGTTATCCGCTATCACCCCATTCGGAAGGGGCGAAAGCACTTGATAGGTAAAGATAATATCTTTTTGTTGGGCACGTAACTGAAACAAATCAGCCAGACTATGGAGAAAGTTCGGCAAGTGAAACTCTGTGGGATAGAGTTCCATCTTTTGCGCTTCAATCTTAGCTAAGTCGAGAATGTCATTAATTAACGTAAGCAGGTGTTCACCACATTGGTGAATAATGTTCAAATTATGGTGCTGTGGATTGGTTAACGTTGTGTCTTGTTTGAGCAGTTGAGTATACCCTAAAATACCATTCAATGGCGTGCGGAGTTCATGACTCATATTGGTCAAGAATTCGCTTTTGGCACGGTTGGCAATTTCGCTGCGTTTGGCTTCTCGAACTGCCACTTCTTTCGCTTGCTGGAGGGCTTCTTCGGCTTGCTTGCGTTCGGTAATATCTAAATAGGCAACAACGACACCCGAATCCCGTAACGGAATCGGTGAAGCTGTCGCACTAATCCACGTAATTTTTCCATCTGGCTTAACGATTCCAGCTTCATGGTTTTTGATCACTTGGTTTTGAATTAATGCTTTGACATTGGCAAATTCTGATCGGGGCATTACTGTGCCATCGGGTCGGATCACGTTCAATTGTGGCGTCACATATTTAGCATTAATTCGGTCAGAAACCGATAAGCCTAAAATTTTCTCGCTCGCCGCATTCGCTTCAATCAGATTCCCCTGTTTATCGGTGATTGAAATCCCAATCGGTAAGATTTGAAACAGGGTTTTATATTTTTGTTGGCTTTCCCGTAATGCCTTTTCCATGCGCTTGCGATCGCTAACGTCAATGTAGGCAATGGCAACGCCATAATCAGCGAGAGGAATGGGGGCGGCGGTGACGCTAATCCAAGTGATTTTATCCTTGGCTTTAAGGATTCCCATTTCCATATTTTCAATGACTCTATTTTCGGTTAAAGCGCGAACACTAGCAAATTCAGAGGCTGGCATGGGAGTACCATCGAGTCGAATAATAGACCAATTGGGAGCATCATAAGTGCGACTGGTTTGTTCTTGACGGGATAGTCCTAAAATTTCCTCACTGGCTTGATTGGCTTCAATAATATTTCCCCCTTTATCAGTAATGGAAATACCCATCGGAAAGATTTTAAACAGGGTTTTGTATTTCTGTTGACTTTCTCTTAATTCTTCTTCCATTTGTTTGCGATCATTGATATCCTCACAAACCACGGCAATATATCGGGGTGAACTCTGTTCATCTTTAATCATCGATACCGTGATCCGCCCCCAAACACAAGCACCATCTTGGCGCAGATAGCGTTTATCAATGGTGTAGTTTGTGCGTTTTCCGCACAGGATTGAATCAAATAAGTCGGTATCCAGAGATAAGTCTTCCGGGTGAGTCAACCCAGAAAAATGCATCCCGACGATTTCATCCGGGGAGTAGCCTAAGAACCGACAATTGGCTTCATTTGCGGTCAGAATATACCCGTCGAGATCCAGCAGGGCAATTCCCACCGAGACATTCTCAAAAATAGAACGGAATTGTTCTTCACTCTCTCGTAACGTTTTTTCAGCCTGTTGGCGATCGCGAATTTCTCGTTTGAGTTCTTCATTGGCTTGCTGTAAGGCTTCGGTGCGTTCTTTCACCCGTTGTTCTAATTCAGCATTCAAGCTTAATATTTTGGCTTCGGCTAATTTTATTGTGGTAATATCGGTAGCGACACCTAAAATTTGTTGAGGTTTGCCATCGGGAGTTTTGGCAAACACTGTATCTCGGCTATAAAGCCAGCACCATTCCCCATTCGCCCGACGCATTCGGTATTCAGTTTCGATAATTTCGCGATCGGAAGCTGTCGCCAAGCGTTCAATTTGTGCCGATAATTTGGCTAAATCATCTGGGTGCATGAGTTGAGATAACAGGGTTTCTCCCATGGCTTGTACCGCTTCCGGCGAATATCCCAAAATCTCGGTGATGGTGCGATTACTATAGATATTCCGTTGTTCAATGATGTCGTAGATATAAACAATGGCGGAAATAGATTGACTGATTTGTTCAACAAAATTCTGGGATTGCTGCAATGCCTTTTCCGCTTGCTGATATTCAGTTACATCTCGCAACACTAATAGATGATGATCCGGCAACATATTGGCAGTACCTTCTAACTCTACGTCTCGTTGAGTGCCATCGGCACGCCACAGACAAAAGTTATAAGTGATTCGTCTTTGGGCAAGAAAGTGACACCAATCATGAAGACTAATTGGAGTAGTTTCCAATATCGTGCGATGCAGCAGTTGATCCTCAGACAATTTAAATAATTCACCCGCCGCCCGATTGACTCTGAGGAATTTTCCCTGGCTATCAGCAACAACCATAGCATCCAAGGAGTCATTGAAGATTGCCAGAAACGCACAAGCCTCAGAATTCCCCTTTTGTTCCTGAAACGGGCATGATACCGGGTTGGCGGGTTGGCTTTGACTAGGATTGCTAGCAGAGTAAGGGATAACCATACTGTATTCTTGATTCTTGCGATCGCGTGCGTGAGGTTTGCCCAAACCCGTTATTCCGCCATTGATGCGACAGATCCTGGGTTGGGGCATACTCCTATCTACAGTGCGATCGTCACAGAATCCCTATTTTGACGCCCCAGTTTGACACGGTGACGCCTGATCCGCCTGATTGCCTACCACAAAAATAAATTGAATAGCTTTTATTTAATACTCTTTTAATACTCTTGTCCGATTCACCACAGTCAGGAAACTCTAAACTTTTGAAACAGATTTTTATCCTCAGAATTTCCTCAGATTTCGGTTTTAGTCTAGAGATAAAGCAGAGTTGTCGTAGATTGTATCACACTCTACAGTCTCGTCAAACCACGCCAATAACGGTATCGTACCGGAATTGAATTAAACTCTACTGCAAATAGGAAGGAAAGAGATGTTTAGTCATACTTGTCTTTGTTGCTCACACACCTTACTCAGGCACATTCGCTCTCACCAAGTCTACTGGTTCTGCCCCCATTGTTACCAAGCCATGCCTGAATCCCTTGAACCCTACTCACGGCTGAATGCATCCCAACTTTTCGAGCTTTCTGTTGTAAAATCTTATAAAGTTGGCAGTAGCCCCCGAGAAAAAGTCAGCTCAGTGCCTCAAGCTTATCATGTCGCCTAGTACAAAAACAACTTAATTGATACCTTTTATACAACGATTAAAATACAAAAATGACATCGAGTATTTGGTCAACAGGAACCTTCATACTGTTCAACAGTGTCATTAAATCAAATTTAAAGAATTCTTGGTTGAACTAGCCAAAGGTCTCCAATTTGGTGAGTGAGTTCAATGTTCATCATTGGTTTTACTTTGATATCTGAGAACCATTGTTCCATCGGCTTAAACACAAAAACAGGTTGAAACCCGGCAGGAATGTTTGGAAGACTAGAAGGTTCTATGACCATAACGCTTACCTTGTCATCAAGTAGATAGCTTAACGAGATCAAGCGACCAATTTTTTCCCGATCACTAATGATCAGTGGGGACGGTGCTTGGTTGATCACCTTAGCAACCTGAGGATAATCATAGCTGCTGTATTTATTCCACCAAGTTTCGGATTGAGAACTAACTCCACAGGATAAAATGCCTCCCAAAATTAAAGCAATGAGTAATAATTGCCATAATTTTCGGGACTGAATCTTTAAATCAAATAGTTTCATCCTGAGTAAATACGCTACAGCGATTTGAATTCCTAAATAACTGGGAATTAAATATCGACCGGTAACCGAGCGCTGTCCTCCAGAAATTAAATCGGGTAGAACTAGAGCCATGGCTGGAATAACGATTAAGGTTAGGATAAATAGCCAAGTCTGGGGCGGTTGAGTCGTGACTAGCGTAATGACAGCATAAATCTCTATAACAACAATGGCGAAAATGACATAAGTAAAAGGATTGTCAACAGACAGGTAAATGCCACTTTCCGCTGAACCAATACTAAATATCGGGCTAACATAACCCACTTGAATGTCAAAAAAGATAGAACTTAAGTTAATTAACCATCTTTGAGTAATTTCAGTAATAGATAGGGTTCTCACTAACCAGCCAGCCATGCCTGCTGACTTGTTAAATAGGACTAAAATCCAGGGAAAAAACCCAACAATTCCAATCAATGTTGCCCAACTATAAATCAGCAGTTTACCTATGGGTTTGTAAAAAAAAATATCAGGAACTAACTCCCGTTCAACTTCTAGGTATTTTCCTGCCTGAATTTGCAAAATTTGACAGATTAAAACATATAATCCATGAGATAAAATAACAAACAGAAAAAGCAAATGTGAATATAAACCCAGGGATATACTTGCCGCATAAATTACCCATTTAACACCGATGTATTTAGGGTTTATCGTATGTATTAAATTGGATTTTTTTGATTTCGATAAATCTTTATTTGTACTAGGGTATACAGTATATATCAGCCTTAAGTTAATGCCATTGACTTGAGGCTGATCATTCCGCATTGCCCATAATAAGGCAGCACTTGATAACAAAATTGTTACCGTCCATAGGCTGTATTGACGGGCTTCCTGAGCATACAACAGATGAAATGGAGAGATTGCCATTAATCCTATCGCTATTCCACCTACCCATGGAGAGGGAAACAATTCCCGACAAAGCCAATAGAGACAAGGAAATGTTAGTAAACTAATCACTGCAGGTAAACTTCTCATGGCTATGACCGAACTACCGAACCACTGCATCCAAAATCGTGCCATTAGGTAGTAAAGGGGCGAATGTTCAGCATTTCCTGTCAAGGCTTGAATCGTATCTCTTATATCTCGTTGGGGATGAGGATGTTGAAAGGCTTGTAAATCCTTAACACCGATAACCTCTCCCGTGGGAACAAGCTCCATGATTTCTGAACTTGTATAAGCAGAGACGCGAATCGACGTATTAACCTCATCAATCCAATAGACTTTCTTATCGAGATGAGCAAATCGGAAAACTAGACCAATAATCAGCAAACTCACAATTAAATATCTCAGTCCAGTTGAAAAGGATTTTTTATCGACCATGACGTTTTTCTAAAATACACTCTGCCTCTAAGACAACGACTTCTTCGGTTTGGAAAACTGTACAGCGTTCCATCAGGGTTTCCACAACAGGTATTTTCCCCTGCTGCAAAGTTGTCAACGCTTCAGTGGCAACAGGTTGATACTGCTGCAGCCAGCTATTACTGGCTAAATAATTGGGGGTAAATGCGGAACGGTCAAGTAACCAAAAATCTACACCATACTTTTGAATAAATGCCTGTACATCTGCCTCATCGGTACTATATTGAGCCATGAGCAAATCAACCACTCGTTGGCGAATCTGTTGATAATAACCCACTAACAACGGAATAGCATATTCCTTGCTAACTAAAACAGAACGCTGGGAAAAAGTGGGCAAAAAATTGGTTTCTCCGGAAACCGAAGCAATGAGACTATCTTTCGGTTGTTGGGCAAAAAAATCATAGAGTCTGGGAACTTTACCCACTTTGTAGGCGACGTCAGGAAATTCATCTTCTAGGGTAGGATAGAGTATAATAAACGCGCTAATGAGTACAGTAAACCCTATTGCTACTCCTTGTTTCTGCCATGGGCGAGAGCGTGAAGGTGAAGGCTTAGGTCTAGTAGAAAAAATTCCATCGAGTACAACCGTTAAGGCAATTCCAGCAGCAATTGCCATGACAATTCGCCATCCATGTTCTGTATAGCGACTAGGAAGATAAAGCTTAAATAACAAAGCGTGAGCCAGAAAAAAGAAACCAAAGGACACGAATAAAAGCTGACCCAAAAGCTTAATTTTGTGACTGACTTGTTTCGCTAACGGAAACCGAGACGGAAATTGCAAGACAATGGGAAGTAGCACTCCCAGGAAAATTTGGGGCGGTGGAAAACCCAGTTGACACCACTCACGGGGAAACATCCCGGTACGTCCACCACAGAACCAATAATCTGAGAAATGATCCGTGAAAAACTTCGTGCGTCCACCGGGCCAAAATTCTGGCATTGCTCTAGCTTCAGCCGCCGTAACCACGGGACCAAATTCAGACGAGTTCAAGACATAAGGCAAAATCATGAATAAAGCCAATCCTATCCCAGCACCGTAGAATAGGTAATCCTGTCGCTGAGACGAAAAACGTAGTCGTCCATTGTCCCAGGAACAGAGTTGTAGGAAGAGCAGCCCGATACAAATGAGCAAATACTGAGGATAAAATACACCGAGCAGTGCTAAAACAATTAAAGCAGGAATAAAAGAGCGCTTCAATAGATAATACAGAAATGCTAAGAAAATTGGATATAAAAAAGCCCTTGGCGTTCCCGATGATAAATCATCCTTAAACCAAAGATTTTGATTGAGGAGTAATGTACCGATAAATCCAGCTAGAGGAACGGGTAAAAGTTGAAAACAGATGCCAAAGCCGTAGATAGTGGAAATCATTCCCAAAATAATCGGTAATACTTTACTTAATAAAATTGGATCAATACCAATCGTGGCAAAAAACTTGTAGAATAGAGTATAGCCCCAAGGTGCAATTGATTGAAAATAATCGGCAATTAGGTCATTAGAGAGTAACTCTGGATCTAAAAATCGGCGCATCCAAAATACATGATGTCGGGCATCGTCTTGGACAACATACTCACTCGCAAACGCTTGCTGGAGTCCTAAGATACCGTAAATCGCTGCCCAGGTTAGGCTTAAAGCTAGCCAAAAAATAATCTGAGATTTTTTGGGAGTGTGGGAAATAAACAAATTGTCCATTAGTGTGTTTAGTTTAAAAGTTAACTAGAAATTAGAGTTCTTTTTGATAATGGGGTTTTTGTTGAATAAATGATAAAGAACGTCCGAGGAACGGTAACCCCATAATGGCAGGTAACAAGTAGCGTGATGTACACAGTAAACCTAATGCTGCACCTGTCGGGGTATTAAAAAATGGCTGATAAAGCATAATAAATGCGGCATCGCGAGTTCCAATGCCCGCAAATGTGAATGGCAGTAATCCGGCTAAGATAGCAAGGGGAGTGAGTGCGAGGCTGATCAAAAAAGGTGTCCAAGCATTGAGGGCAATAATCAACAACCAAATTTGCAAAAAATTTAGAAATGAAATAATTAAGGATGTTAGTATAATTTTGCCAAAGATAATTTTATTGTGCCAAATGTAATGATTGAGAGTTCGCCAAGATTTAATCAGATTTTTTGATTTTTGATGTAGACGCGGATAATTTATTTTTAAGGTTCGATCAATTGTGGGCATTAATTCAGCAGAAAACAGGATAACGAATCCCCCCAATATTGCCAAAAATATAAAGATAGAGACTCCTTCTAAAACCTGGCTTTTAGTATCATAAAAAAATAGACCAAATCCACAGCATATTAATACTGACAACATATCACATAATTTTTCAAAAATGATTAAACAGAGAGATAAACAACCATCTATATGTCCTTGTTCTTTGATAAAATAAGCTTTAGCAACATCACCCATTTTTGAGGGTAAAACCATATTTAAAGAGTTGGCGATTAAAATTAACTGATAAACTTGCCCAAACTTCATCTGATAGGGCATTGGTATCAATTGTTGCAAACGCCAAGCATTCAGAATCGTGATCGGTGCGATTAGGCTCATACTCAGTGTTAGCCAGAGCCAATCGCAGTTTTGTAGAACAGTCATAAGCTGAGAGACGTCCGTTTTCCAATAAAGGATTCCTAAAATAATTAGACTGACCGCAAAAGAAATAATTTTTTTCATTAAATATTCGGGATTTAAAGGGTTATGGCAACAAAAAGACTCACAACATATAACTTATCTTGCTGAATTTGGCAAGGAAAGCTGTTCCCATAAATATAGGCTTTGACCTTGAACAACTAATTTACTTGTAGAATTAAAATCGACTAAAGACCGAGATGTATCATGTTTAGTATACTTAAACAAGAAAACATGATTAACATTATCTGGAATCGTTGCACTTGTCAAAGTAGTGAGTGGTTGCAGCCACGTTTTTGGCTCTAATCGATAGCTCAGTGTTAAAATCCGAATGGGGGACGCATCACTAATCACCAGGGGACGTGGGGCTTGATTAATCACTTGTCCAATTTTAACATAGTAGTCTGAATTATCATCCATACTCCAAGTTACGGCTCTAGGAGAACTAACCATACAACCAATCACGCCACCCGAAATAATTGCGATCGCACAAATTCTCCACCATCGTTGTTTCCATGTCCTAACAGTAGCCATCTGAGTTCCAAAGAGGTAGGCAAACGCTATCTGTATACCTAAATAGCTAGGGATAAGGTACCGTAGTCGAGTTGATAGTGAACTCCCGAATATCAAGTCAGGTATCATCAGCGTTAAAGCTGAAATTCCTACGATAGCAACGATAAACAACCCAACCTTTTTGGGTGCATGACGCCAGAGAAAGTACAGCGCATAAATTGCCAAAATAATAATTATCATATTAGCGGCGCCTAAGTCAGCATCAAAAAATGCACGGTTGATATTTCGGAACCATTGATTTGTTAAACGAGATAGAGAAGTTTTGCCTCCCCATTGTGTCAGATTGTTCTGGGATTTCAGCCAAGCATTAAATATCACCCAAGTCCAGGGAATAAAAGCAATTAGTCCGATTAAAAGACTTTGACAATAACGAATAACTGTTTTATGCAAGCGGCACTGATGCAGTATGAATACATAAACTCCCTGGGCTAAGACGACTAATCCAAATAACAAGTGACAATACAAACCAATGATTAGGCTTAGGGCATAGACTCCCCAATTTCTTGTCGTATTAAGTCGGAGTGCTTGGAGTAAGGTGGCACTGGATACAAGAACCGCAACTGTCCATAAACTATATTGTCTGGCTTCTTGGGCATACACGATATGCAGCGGTGAAATTGCAACGATTGCGACCGAAATTTCGGCAATAAATGGTGAGTTAAACAATTCTCTACCTAGCCAATAAATACTCGGAAAAACCAGAAAACTTATTAAAACTGACAAACTTCTAATAACAGTTACTGGGTTGTCAAACCACTGCATCCAAACCTTCATCCAATTGTATGCCATGAGATAATACAAAGGTGAATGTTCAGGATGAGTCATGAGAGCTTGAACGGTATCCATTAAACTGGTTTCAGGATGAGGAAATTTGTATTTGTCTAGGTGTTTTACAGGAATATTTTGATTATAAACCTGCTCAATTATCTCCGTTTCCGTATACCCTGAAATTCTTAAAGACGTTCTGACCTCATCTTCCCAGTAAAACTTATGGTCAAGCTTGACGACTCTAAATAATACGCCGAGCAATAGAATGACAATGATGCAAAGCTTGAACGCATCACGATAATGTAAATGCACCTTTTGTTGGTTTTGGCTGGATTTGACTAACTGTTTCATCGGGTATACACGGTATAGCAGTCAATTGAATTAATTGCAATTCATCTCTTGAACTCAGATTATTAATTCCGTTTTCTTTGAGCAAATTTAAGTATACAATCTGTTGGTAAAACAACCAAATATTCTGTTTCCAAAACTGAGCATTGCTCCATAATACCAGACAACGCTGGTATGATTCCCTGCTCAAGCTCCGTCACGACTGCTCTGGCTTCCGAAAACTGCATCAGCCAATTACTTCCCCTAATATATTCTGGAGTAAAGGCGGTGCGATCCAGAAGCCAAAAATCTGCTCCATAGGTTTCAATTACGTTTCGTGCTAAGGTTAAATCTGCACTATACTGAGCGCGGATTAAATCAATTGTTCTTTGGCGAATTTGATTATAGTATTCAACATGATAAGGAATAGTATACATTTCGCTAGTTAAAACCGAGCGTTGGGCAAAGCTTGGTATATTATTGGCTTCTTCTGATAAAGAAGCAATCATAATATGTTTGGGTTGCTGGCTGAAAAACTCATAGAGGAGCGGTTCCTTACCTTGTTTATACTTGGCATAGGGAAATGGTGTAAAAACGGGATAAATAATCAGCACAATTGCCAAAAACACTGTAGTACCCCTCGCTAAATATCCTTTCCATGGGTAAGATTTAGGCGAGCATTTTGCCCAATTAAACAAAGCCTGTAAGCTTACCGTCAATGTGATTCCTGCCGCTAATGCCAGCAATACCAGTAAACTGTGCATCGTATAGCGGCTGGGGTGATGTAGCTGGAACAAGAGAACATGGGCAATAACAAACATACCCAAAGAAGCGATAATACCTTGAATTAAAACCTGCACCTTAGGAGTCACCTGTCTTGCCAAAGGAAACTGGGATGACTTCCACAAGAGAAACGGTAAAAATAAACCCGTATAAATTAATGGAGTTATCCTTGACAGGCGGGGTACAAGACTACTTCGCTTCCCGTAAAACCAAAACTCCAAAAAGTTGTCGTGAAAAAAAGGAGTTCGTCCACCCGGTAAAAATTCTGGCGATATCTTTGCTTGTGCAGCCGTAATAACGGCTCCAAACTCCGAGGATTGTAACGCATAAGGCAGCATAACCAGAAACGCCGTTCCTAGTCCAGCTACACAAAATAAATAGTCTTGTTTATTCCCAGACAAACAAAGTCGTCCTTTGTGCCAACGCCATAGCTGTAATACTAAAATTCCTGATGAAATGAATACACACTGGGGATAAAATAATCCTTGGAGCGCGAGCGCGATTAAACAGGGCAGCAATGATCGCCGCAATAGATAGTACAAAAACGCTAAAAATAGTGGATAAATAAACGCCCGGGGTGTACCTGAGACTAAATCATACCGCATCCAAAGCGTTTGATTGAGAACTAAAGAGGCAATAAATCCTGCTGCTGGTACAGGTAATAACTGCAAGCAAGTTGCAAAACAATAGCTAGTTGTAATTACACCCAATAAAGTAGGCAACAATTTATTTAAAATCAGTGGAGGGATGCCTAGCTGAGCGATTAACCAGTAAAGCGCGGCATATCCCGAAGGTGCTACCGATTGATGGTAATCAGTAATTAAATCATTAGGAAATAGGGCAGGATCTAAGAACCGCTGCATCCAGAATACATGCTGACGAGCATCACTATCAATCAGATAGTTACCGCGAAACGCTAGCTCTAGGGCTAATACGCTGTAAATTACAGAGAACGTTAGGCTCAAACTGAACCAAAATCTAAGCTGAGATCGGTGTATTTTATAAGTGGGTGTCGTGAGCCATTGTTGCAGATAAGAGATTTGCATAGTAGCGATTGAAGATTACCCGTCAAGTTTTCAGAGAAACCAGAAGCCAAACAATCTAAAAAATAAGACGACAAAGCCTCCATTCTCGACAATCTTGTTATAGTAATAGGCTGGTAGCCAAGGTATTTCCAGTTACATGCCACTTAAATAAACATGTTTTGAGTGTAAAACCACCTATACAATGGGAAATCACCAGTCCAATCACCTCTTGAGTCTGTGTCATTCATTGCCAATCTGCTGTTCAATGCAATTTCTATCATCTGGGCATTAGTAGAGTATCAGATATTCCAGTTAAATTAAAGCAGTGTAGCATTAATCCTGAGCAAGTCAATTTAAGGTAAGAGTTTAGAGAGGAGCAGATATATGGTCAACGTTTTAGTTACAGGCGCCGCCGGCTTTATCGGATACCACCTCAGTCAACGGTTACTTGCCCAGGGTGATACCGTGATTGGACTGGATAACCTGAATGCCTACTATGATGTCTCCCTCAAACAGGCTCGACTGGCGCAACTAGAGAACCAACCTGGGTTTCGCTTTTATAAACTAGACTTAGCCGATAGAGAGGGAATTGCCCAGTTATTTGCCCAAGAATCCTTTGAGTGTGTCATCCATCTGGCGGCGCAGGCGGGGGTTCGCTATTCCTTGAAAAATCCCTATGCCTATGTGGATAGTAACTTGGTGGGTTTTACCAATATCCTGGAAGGATGTCGCCATTCTGACATCAAGCATCTAGTGTTTGCTTCCTCCAGTTCGGTGTACGGCGCGAATACGAAAGTGCCGTTTTCGGTACAGGATAATGTCGATTCTCCCGTTAGCCTCTATGCGGCTACTAAGAAAGCGAATGAATTAATGGCTCATGCCTATAGTCATCTGTATAACATCCCGACAACTGGCTTGCGCTTTTTTACAGTCTATGGGTCGTGGTATCGTCCCGATATGGCATTATTTTTATTTACCAAAGCGATTCTCGCTGAACAGCCGATTAATGTGTTCAATTATGGTCGGATGCAACGGGATTTTACTTACGTTGATGATGTTGTCGAGGGGGTGGTGCGAGTCATGGGTAAAATTCCGCCGCCGGAAGCGTCAGGAAATGCTTTACCTGGTTCGAGAAGTTCTGCTCCTTACAAACTCTACAACATTGGCAATAATCAACCGATTGAATTGCTACAACTCATCGAAACTCTAGAACAGTGTTTGGGCAAAACGGCGGTGAAAAATATGCTACCTATGCAACCGGGAGATGTGCCGATTACTTATGCGGATGTGGATGATTTGATGCAAGAGGTGGGATTTAGACCGAATACGCCGATTGAAGTGGGTGTGGAACGTTTTGTTCAATGGTATCGGTCTTATTACAATATTTAGGGGCTGCTGAATAAGTTTGGGGAACAGGGAACAGGGAACAGGGAACAGTTTCAACCCCCTGTTGGGGGGAAATTTTGCCATCGCGGAGGCTTACAAGCCAAGGATGCAAGATCTCAAAAGTGTAAAAACCTTGCACTTGTTGGGTGGAAAAATGGCTTTAAACCCTTGTATAGTATAGCTTCACAATTAATTCAGCAAGCCCTATTTAGGTCAAAAATAATATTTAATCGGGGCGGGTTTAGTCGCATCTAGGTGCAACAGAAATGATAGTAGTGAAACCCGCCCCTACACAGGTGAAGGTTTAAACCTTTTTTATTCGTGATTCTTCTGTTCGTCATCCGGCTGGATGTTTTCCTCCATCCGTTTCATCAAGAGCTGTTTGGCTTTGAGGATATCGGATTCGGTTCCAGTTGCATAATGATTGTGATAGTAGTAGTAAGACCGGGTGGTATACCCTTTAACACCATTGGCAACCACTCCTAACACGGTAGCGTTAGAAATTCTCATACTATCTAGGGCTTGCATTAACGCCGAGCGATCGCTCTTACCCAAGCCCACCACCATCATCACACCATCAGCGTGAGCCGCCAAGAGACGACCATCTGCTAGTCCTAACACAGGTGGTGTATCGTAAATCACTAGGTCAAAAACCGCATGAAATTGTTCCATCAAATGTTGCATCTTCTTGGAACACAGCAGCCGACTGGGATCAGGGGGGACTTGACCGGCGGTGAGGACATACAACCGATCCCACATCGGTAGGCGCTGGATTGCTTG
This sequence comes from Coleofasciculus sp. A1-SPW-01, assembly GCF_040217205.1. Classification (NCBI taxonomy): domain Bacteria; kingdom Bacillati; phylum Cyanobacteriota; class Cyanophyceae; order Coleofasciculales; family Coleofasciculaceae; genus Coleofasciculus; species Coleofasciculus sp. A1-SPW-01. The sequence goes on from NZ_JAVJNP010000023.1 coordinate 118,347, forward strand.
TTTTGCTGTCAGTCCAGTAGCAATGACGTTACTTAAGCCCACCTGGTTGTCTAGGTTCAAATAGTGATGAACCTGAGGGCGGCGTAAGTCCGCATCCACCAGCAATACTCGTTGACCCATGGCGGCGGCGGCTTGGGCGAGGTGAACGGAAACCGTCGATTTTCCTTCTGAGGGGGTGGCGGAACTAATAATAATGGAGTGAACGGGTGTATCGCTACCCAGAAACCGAATATTCGTTTGGAGGGAACGGAATGATTCTAAGAAGGGAGACGCATTGTAGCTTCGGGATGAATGGCGAGATTTTCGACCGTTAGTGGACGGGGATGATGATGTCATCTGGGTTAAGTTTGCCGTAGACATCATCTGTTGTTTGAGTTGTTTTTGGTAGGGAATAATGCCCAGTAGAGGCAGTTTGGTTAAGTCTTTGAGTTCATCGGGAGAATGGAAGACATTATCCAAACGTTCGATCAGCAACGCCACGCCCATACCTAACAATAATCCCGCGATCGCCCCTAATGTGATATTGCGCTGGGTATTGGGCCACACGGGGACTTGGGGGACTTCTGGCTTTAATATAATCTGCCAGGGTAAGGCTTTCTGGGCGGCTTCAATTTCCAGATTTTCCCGCACCGCCAGAAAGCGATTTAAACTATCGGTGGCGACTTGGAGTTCTCGCTGTAAGTCTGTGTAGCGGCGGGCGATGACGGGAATTTGTTTGACCTGGAGGTTGAGCATTTGAGCCGATCGCGCGATCGCACTTTGCTTGACTTGCAAGACTTGCAGTTGATTAGTCGCTTGCACCAGTTGCTGGGTCAAGTTTGTGCGAATCGAATTGGGGGAAGCACTGGAAACCCCAGCCTCGGTTAGGCTTGCGCCCAATACGTTTTGGGATTCTTGGTTGAGTAAGGGTAAGAGATTATCCCGTTTCTGGCGCAAGGCTTGCATCGTGGGACTTTGTGGCGTAAACCGCGCCGATTCTAGGGCGATCTGGGATTCAAGTTCCGCGAGTTGGTTAAGTAACTGTTGGTAGCGAGGGGCTTCACTGAGGGTTACAGTAGCAACAGCTTGCTGGGGTGATAATCCCAACTGCTGTAAGAGGGTATTGTAAAGCGATCGCGTTTCTTGATACTGAACCTGAGTTTGCAACTGCTGCTGTTCGATCGCGCTCACCCGTTGAGATAACTCTTGGGCTTGGATTTCCGGGTCGAGGAGGTTATGTTGTTGGCGAAAGGCTTGCAGTTGTCCTTGCAGCTTATTCACGCGATCGCGCAGCACGGGTAATTGATCATCAACGAACTGAATTCCCTGTTTCAGGTTCAGTTGTCGCTCTTGTAGGGAGTAGCGTAGATAACCTCGAGCAACTTCGTGTAAAACCCGCCGCACTCTTTCCGGCTCAGTATCCCGATAACGCCCTTCCAGAATCTTGGTGTCCCCCAGTCGGCTGACAATTAGCTGAGTCATTAAGGACTCGTAACTGACCTCAGGATAATGCTTGTGGATCTCTTGGACAATAGCCTCCATTAGCTGAGGACTGCGTAACACCTGAATCTGGGTATCATAATCCAGTGTGGAATTCCGTCCATCACCGCCACCCACTGCTTCCGTGAGTTTGTCTAAGTCTCCTTCCTCGGTGACGGGTTCGACCAACAGTTGAAACTTGCTCTCATACTTCGGTGTCTGATTCAACGTCCAAAAACTGATCCCCGATGTCACTGCGATCGCGACTCCAGCAATCACTAACGCCCGACGCCGAATCACGTTGACTAACTGTCGCAATGTCCATTCATCAGGTTCGGGTTCCGGAGGTGGCGTCCGGTAGACCATCGGTGGTGCATACTGCGGGTGTTTTCCATTACCATTAGGCGATAATGGTGGCTGAATCTGACCGATTTCCATCTTCCCCCTACTCCTTCTGCGTGGATTGAGCGCGTTCGTCAAAAAATCATTTTACCTTGTTTAATTGTGTACTAGGTTGGCTCAAAATCGTCACGAATACCGCTGAAATTTACAAATTTGATAGGAGTAGGGAATCAGCCATCAACAATCCAATTCCTCAAAAACGGTAACAGAAGCAACAATATCCCTATTTTCTGTAGAGACGTGCCATGGCACGTCTCTACTCTAAAATCCAAAAAATCTAAACACAGAGAACACACTACCAATCGGACTGACAATTGTCCCCAATGTATCCGTGACGCGGGTCAAACCGGAACGTCTGACGATAATCACATCATTAGGGCGCAATGGCGGATTGCTTTCATCGTTAACATCAGCCGTAAAATCCACCTCGATTTCCCGTTTTTTAACCGTACCATTGGGTTGCAGACGAATCAACTCTACAGAACTCTTGCGGGCGCGGCGATTATCAAATCCGCCAGATGCTAGCAGGGCTTGATTTAAGGGGGCGTTAGCAGGGACGGAAACTGTACCGGGTTTCTGAACTTCTCCCACCACATTGACATTGATAATCGCCGCCGAAAAGCTCGCTGATGCCAATTTTGTCGCTTCTAAAGCGGTCAGGGTTTCGGCTTCCGGGACTCTAATCGTGTCTCCCTGTTGCAGAATCACATCTTCAGAGAGATCACCCTCTTGCAGGAGTTCCCAGAGATTGACAACGATCAGTTGCTCAGAGCCATCTCTGGTGGTGCGTCGCACTTCAACATTACGAATATCGGCAGATTGAGTAATACCTCCGGCTACTTGAATCGCTTGAGTTACCGTTGGCGGTTCTGTATTGTTACCACCGCCGCCACCAGCCTGGTCAGCCGTAGCCGCTCCCGATGTGGCGGCGGTAACGGTATAAGGACCCGGACGCACCACTTCCCCGACTACGGCAACTTTAATTGGCTTAACCGCCTCTGGCGAAAAACTCGCGGTTGCCAGTTGACGGCTTTCTAGGGGGTCAATTCCGGTGGTGGTGGGGATAAAGATTTCATCACCATCTCTCAAGGTCACATCTTGAGCGAGATCGCTATTTTGCAATAACTCCCAGAGATTAATTGTATAGGTTTGTCGGGTAGCTGAGTTCATCCGGCGGCGGATTTGCACGTTTCGCACATCAGCCGAGCGACTAATTCCACCAGCAAGCTGAACCACTTGAGTCACGGAGGGAAATTGTTGTCCTTCGTTCAGAGTTACGCTGTAGGAACCCGGACGATTGACTTCTCCCGCGACCGCGATTTTTAGGGGGCGAGGATCAATCAGGGTTAAGGTGACTAAAGGGCGTCTGACATAGGGAGCGTATCGCTGAGAAATCCGTTCACTAGCCGCATTAATGGTTAACCCTTCGACAGGGATACTGCCAGCAACGGGTAAATTAAGGGTTCCATCTACTAAAACCTGGTATTCTCCACTGTATTCGGGAACATCAAAGATGGTTACGCCCACGCGATCGCCTGATCCGAGGGTATAGGGTAAATCGGGTGGTGGATTCGTAACCGTCGTGGGTGCAAGGGGCGAAAATGTAGGGACTTGCGCCATTCCCGGAAGCGGTGCGGTTATGGCAAAAAAGGCGAATAGGGTTAAACCTGCCACAGATGGTGTTAAATGCTTGCTCAAGTTGATCCTCCCGATCCCTATGGTGCGAAAACTCTCAATGGGTTCTTTAACTCTCAGTTTAGTCATATTTATTACAGATGTCTTGGCTCATGCGTGATCAGCTCACATTACCGTTGAAGCCAATGGGGACGAAAAAGTTCTTTTGCCAAACCGTTAAAGCTGAAGGGGTGACAAGCTCGCGTCAAAGGTAGGTAGAGTGTGGGGTATGGGAAAAATCTTTAGAGAAACACAAGCGATATCCCTGTCAACGTTAGGGAGAAGGCTCGTCTCAACTATGATCAATATATAGACTCGTTTCGAGAATACCTGTCGGTGTAATTGAAACCGTCTGCTCCAGCAACGTAATCGGCTACGTCTTCAAAAAAAGCAAATTATGCTAAAAAAAATTATACTTTTAATATTTAAATTATTGATAAATTATGATCATGAGATTTATTAGCCCCAAAACAGATTTTGCCTTCAAGAAAATCTTTGGCGCGAAGGATAGCAAAGATATCTTGATTAGCTTTTTAAACGCTTTAATCTATAATGCCAATCCAGTAATTCAGGATTTAGAAATTATTGATCCGTACAATCCTGGAGATGTTGTCGATTTAAAAGATAGTTATCTTGATGTCAGAGCTGTCCTGGATAATGGCTCAACGGTGTTAATCGAAATGCAGGTGCTTAACGTGGCATCCTTTGAAAAGCGGGTCATTTATAACCTGACAAAAACTTATGCTAATCAATTAAAATATGGAGAAGGATACTCCCATCTTAAACCCGCGATCGCCTTAACGATAACGGATTTCCAACTCTTTGACCAGACTCAGCGGTTCCTGACTCGTTTTGGCTTAAAGGAAAAACAGGAATTATTTGACTATACCGATCCGGAAATCGAACTAATTTTTGTCGAATTAACCAAATTCAATAAAAAGCTTGAGCAGTTAGACAATTTAACCGATAAATGGATTTACTTTATTAAAGACGCTCCCAGCTTGGAAGTCATTCCACCCACGTTTAGACAGGTTCCCGAACTCGAGAAAGCCATGAATATTGCTAACCAAGCGAATTTAAGTGTAGAGGAATTAGAAAAAATACGCAAGCGAGAGGTATTCCTTGAAGATCAACGGGGATTTATTGTTAAGGCAAAGCAGGAGGGACGAGTAGAGGGACGAGTAGAAGGACGAGTAGAAGGACGAGTAGAAGAAGGAATCCGATGGACATTGCGTTTACTGGAGCGTCAGTTTGGGTCAATTCCGCCCGCAATCATTAATCAGATTCAAAACTTGTCTGTTGAAGAATTAGAAGATCTAGGTGATGCTATTTTAGATTTTAACGATTTAGAGGAATTATCGGTTTGGTTACAAGACAATACAAAGGGCAGGTAAATAAGAGCAGTATACCGATCCAGCAATCGAGAAAGCCATGAATATCGCTAACCGCTAATTTATCGGGATGATCGGGATTATCGCGGTTGTAGGGGCGAGTCGCTGCATATCGTAGGCGGCGTGAGAATTCAGGTATCTCGACTCGCCCTCATCTGATGTATGCGGGTAATTCTCTAATCCCTAATCAACAAGAAACTCGGCTAACCCTAAATAGCGAATACCTTGGGGAGTAATCTCAAAACGACAGGGTAACACCTCAAGCCCATGGAGAACCGCTTCTCGCAAAAGTTTTCCGTAAACAGGATCAGTACTATCACCTGGACTAAAGCGATCGCAGTCCCCCCGATTGATAAAATAAAGCATGATCGCCTTGGCTTGGGGTAATAACTTCTGGAGTTCTTGCAGGTGCTTTTGTCCCCTTGTGGTTACGGTGTCGGGAAATAAGGCTAAGGTTCCCTGCGCCCAAGTCGTATTTTTCACTTCCAAATAAATAGAAGGCGCGTCATTCTCCCCCGTTAGCACAAAATCAACCCGACTTTTCCGGTTTTCACCATAAACCACTTCGGGGCGAATTTGGCTGTAGCGATTGGCTAATTCCGGAATCAGCCTTTGTTCCAGGATGATCTTCATCACCCGATTGGGTAGGGCGGTATTAATCCCCACCCAAGTTGGTTGGGTGTCATTGACTTGGATCATCTCCCAGGTGTAGGCTAATTTGCGCTTAGGGTTATCACTACGAGAGACCTGAACTAAACTTCCAGGGGTGGAAACCCCTGTCATTGGACCCGTATTCGGACAGTGGGCGACAATGGTTTCCCCTGATGTAAGCTGAATATCGGCAAAAAACCGCTTGTAGCGTCTGAGTAGCGTCCCCGTCTCTAGCGGTGGGTAACTGTAAATCCAATCGGAGCGATCGTCCATTAATTTTTTGGAACTGTTCACATTACTTAACTAATATATTAAAATAACTTAATATACAGTAACATTCAATGGACTCAACATGGCTAACTCAGACCAACGGAAACAGCGGATCATGGAACACATAAAGCGCTCGATCACCATTCCTCAGCGAGGCTTTTCGATGAATTCCGATTCTAAAAAACAACAGATTATGGATCATATCAAAATGACACGAGGTTAGGGTCAATTGTGATCGATTGAAATCAGCCAGTCTGTCAGGGATAGTTCCGGTTCCCATTCTCCCCTCCGAAAGTCTCCCCTCCGAAAGCGAAGAGGTTACAAGTAAGTTAGGTACACAGACAGATCCCCGACTTCTCCAAGAAGTCGGGGATCTTGCTTGAGGCTGTACCTCATCGACCTGAAATCTGCTGTAAATATTTGGCAGGTAAGTCTTGAACAGAGCTCAATTCACTCAATTAATTATGCTTTGATTTAAATTTATTTTTCGATTTAAAAATAAAAATAACTAGCTTAAAACACCAAAAATCTACGAAACTTTTTGATTTCTTTTGGCGTCCCTTAAGACTAAATGGATAAATAAAAATAAAGGCTGACTCATGTTTTCAGGAAAACCAAACACGAGAAAACCCCTTTGGACGTCTCTCGCTTCATTAAGCTTACTGCTGATGATGGGTAGTTTAACGATGACCTCCTGCGGACTGGTAAAACCCATCAGTGAATCCACGCCACAAAATGAAAATCAGGCAACTGAGAATGATTCAGTCATAGATGCTGATCAAGACGCCGCTGAAGAAAAAACGGAGGCAGAAAAACGGTATGAAGCGGAAGGGATAGACACCACTGCTGATGATGATCCTGAATAATCTCAAATGCGAATTTTCCTTATATACACCAACAGTTTTGACTCATAGGATAAAAAAGTAGCAGGCTCTCACCTCCAAGTTACAGGTTGGACGTCTAAGATATAACAGTTTTGTTATCATACAGTGATGGGTTAACACAATTGTTAATGGAGAGCCAGCAAAACTACGATAGCCTAGCCACAACCCTGCGCGATCGCCGAGTTCGTCTCGCCCAGCTTATTGATTTTCCTGTCATTCTCTGGGCGGGCAAGTCTTATCCACGTAACTTTCCGGCAAATCCGTTTCCATTTCGCGCCAGTAGCCATTTTCTCTACTTTGCAGGTTTACCGTTGGAAGGTGCTGCCATTTATCTCAACCATGGCAGGTTGGAACTGTTTCTGGATGAACCCTCGCCAGCCAGTACCCTTTGGCATGGGGAAATGCCTAAACGAGAGGAGATTGCCCAACAAATGGGTGCTGATGCGGCGTTTCCATTATCAGAATTAGCCTCACGCACAGCCGATGCTGCAACGTTGGCGGTGCAAGATATCGCCACTTATCAGCAGCAAGAACAACTGTTAAATCGAGGCGTCAACCGGGCTAACGCCCCCGAAGGAATTGACCGAGACTTAGCCAAAGCCATTGTATACTTGCGACTGTGCCACGATGCTGAGGCATTATCCGAGTTACGCCAAGCCGCCGCCGTGACGGTAGCTGCCCATAAAGCGGGAATGCAGGCAATTGGGGGTAGAGATGTGGCAACAGAATGTCTCTACGAAGCCACAATCCGGGGGGCGATGGAAGGGATGATTCTTGCCCACAACATGAGTTGTGCTTATGGCAGTATTGTCACCGTTCACGGCGAAGTGTTGCACAATGAACAGTATCACCATCCCTTGCAACCCGGAGATTTACTGTTGGCAGATGTGGGGGCAGAAACGGAGAGAGGATGGGCAGCTGATGTGACTCGTACCTTCCCTGTAACCGGAAGGTTTTCTGCGACGCAGCGCGATATTTACGAGACTGTTTTAGCCGCCCATAACGCTTGTATTGAGAAAATTCATCCCGGTGTGGAATATCGCGATATTCATCTGTTAGCCGCCGCCACCCTGACTCAAGGATTAGTGGATTTGGGGATTCTGCGGGGACAGGTATCAGATTTAGTCGAACGAGATGCTCATGCTTTGTTCTTTCCTCATGGCATTGGGCATTTGCTGGGCTTAGATGTGCATGATATGGAAGATTTAGGAGATTTAGCGGGATATGCAGAGGGGCGAGTCAGGAGCGATCGCTTTGGGTTAGGATTTCTGCGATTGGATCGACCATTACAACCTGGAATGCTAGTGACGATTGAACCTGGATTCTATCAAGTTCCAGCTATTTTAAATGATCCAGAACGACGCGCCAAGTATCAAGATGTGGTTAATTGGAATCGTTTGGCTGAGTTTGCTGATGTGCGTGGGATTCGGATTGAGAATGATGTTTTAGTCACTCCGGAGGGTAGTGAAGTTCTCACCGCCACTTTACCAACTGAGGCAGATGCGATTGAAGAATTGGTTCTATTAGGTGGGAGAAATTAAAGTTAATAGTGGGGATCGCCATTTGTCTTATGTCATAAGCTGTTCGGCATTTAAACCTTAATGTCAATAATGGTGAAATCCTTGCTGTAGTGCGAGCATCTTGCTCGCTACATTGAGCATCTTGCTCGCTACATTGAGCATCTTGCTCACTGACTTAAGGCTGGTGGGCAATGCCCACCCTACAGTATCTCTACCACCCTCTTGCATCCTGGGATTGCAAGCTGACCTAATACTAAGGTGCGTTCTATCGCTTTATTGTCACTCTGGGAAACGAAATGTTAAATCTGATTGCTGAAAGCCATGGCTGCAAAGCATTTGGGCATTTAGAAACTGATAGAAACTTATGATATAGGGGTAAGTTGCCAAACTCCCTGACTGTAAGGGTTTCAGGCTTCGTCCTTCCGAAAGTGACATAAGAGCGATATCATGTCATTCTGAGCGAAGCGTGAAGCGAAGCTATAGCGAGGAAAGAGATACGAGAATCTGGACAGATGCTTCGCGTCACTCCGTTTCACTGCGTTCTGCTCAGCATGACATATAATTGTCCCTGAATTACTATCGACTATTTCCTCCACTCCTGAAGCCGAAACCTGAATTAGGGATAAGTTACTATCAACTGTTCCTTTTAGATAAATATCTCCGGGTAACTCACCGCCAATATCAATTAAACCGATAATGTCTTGAGTCATCGTATTAAAGTTAAACTGAAAATACTTGCCCGTTGATACACCATCGTTAATAGTGTTGTATGTTTTGATCGGGTGATTCGATGGATCAGCAAAAGAAACGGTCAAGCTTTCTAAGGCTTGAGTTGTACCCACTCCTTTTTCTGATAGTATAGCAGGAGCCGTTTTTTCATCATAATTGAAGGTTCCTGTTGCCGAATACCCCTGATTGCCTTGCCAAGTAAAATTAACCGTCATTGCTTCAGCGGGAGCGATGCTAGTCAGGAGGAGGCTTAGGGCTAAACTGGTTACGATAACAAGTTGGACAAAAATACGTTGCATTTTATGGATTTGATCTAAAAAAAACAATTCTATGGTAATCAACAGTTCAGAACAGCTTCAAGATGCTGTTAAAGCACTCCGCCCAATTTTTGAAGAGATTGACATCAACGTCAAGCAAAATCTGAAAAAAGTCCTGATGGCTTTTCGTAATTATCGCGTTGGGGTACATCACTTTGCTGGAGTGAGTGGTTATGGTCATGACGATTTAGGTCGGCAAACCTTAGACCAAGTATTTGCAGAAGTCATGGGTGCTGAAGCAGCAGCCGTGCGAGTTCAATTGGTTTCTGGAACTCATGCGATCGCCTGTTGCTTGTTTGGGGTGTTGCGTCCTGGTGACGAGATGGTATCTGTGGTGGGTGCGCCTTACGATACCTTAGAAGAAGTGATTGGTGTTCGAGGTCAAGGTCAAGGATCATTACGGGAGTTTGGCATTGATTATCGTCAGTTAGAATTAACTGCTGATGGAACAATAGATTGGCAGGCGTTAAAAACAGCAATTGGACAACGTACACGCCTGGTCTTAATTCAGCGATCGTGTGGTTATTCTTGGCGTCCTAGTCTTTCTATAACAGACATCGAAAAAATTGTCCAATGCGTTAAACAGCAAAATCCGAATACAATTTGTTTTGTCGATAACTGTTACGGCGAGTTTATTGAAGACAAAGAACCTCCAACCGTTGGTGCGGATTTAGTGGCGGGATCGTTGATTAAAAATCCGGGTGGCACAATTGTCACTGCTGGGGGATATATCGCTGGAAAAGCCGAGTTAGTCGAAGCGGCAACCTGTCGATTAACCGCCCCCGGAATTGGTAGTTCGGGTGGGGCAACATTTGAACAGAATCGGTTATTATTTCAAGGACTTTTTCTCGCCCCGCAAATGGTGGGAGAGGCAATTAAGGGAACGCATTTAACCGCTTATGTCTTTGATCAGTTAGGCTATCCCGTCAATCCTCAACCCATGGCATCTCGCCGAGATGTTATTCAGGCAATTCAGTTAGGTTCACCGGAGAAATTAATCGCCTTTTGTCGGGCAATTCAGCAATATTCTCCCATTGGTTCCTATCTCGATCCTGTACCCGCCAAAATGCCGGGATATGAGAGTCAGTTAGTTATGGCGGGAGGAACGTTTATTGATGGGAGTACCTCGGAGTTTTCTGCTGATGGACCGTTGCGAGAGCCTTATATTGTATTTTGTCAAGGGGGAACCCATTGGACTCATGTCGCGATCGCACTGGAAGCAGCAATAGAAGCAATATAGGGTGGGGGAATTCGTCAACTTGGACGCCAGGAAATAAATTTCTTATCTTTAAGCTCAAGTAAGAATGGAGCTTACTGGATAAAACTTTGAACCCGTTTTAACGGGTTTTAGCTTTAAGCCAGAACTTTAGTTCTAGGCTTAAGGAGCTTACTTTTTTTGCACGCGACAGGGGAGAAACAGGGAAGTTTGGAAAGTAATGATTTGGCACACCTAATGTAATTAATCAATTACATTCCATCCAGAAACTGTAGGGGCGCAAAGACTTGCGCCCCATTCAATTGTCACATCTAATCCACAATTTTAGCTGTGTCAATCCAGTAGTGGCGTGGCACACCTTAAATGTTTGTCGTGTTAACCCAAACTGGTTAATGAAACTTCAGCGCACTTTCGATAAATTAGGCAAAGCATTAGGATTGGCAAATAGCGGTTTTGATGCTGATTCACCGATACGTTTTAACTGACGAGTTAATTGCACAATTAATCCTGCCATTATCGCCCATTGACCCAATACACTAAACAAGACAGTGAAGACAGATGTCTGTTCTAAGATAATCCAAGGCGCACCAAATACTGACACAAGCCATAATCCGGGCAATTGTACTCCTGAAGTGAAGTCCGCTTGTATGATAGATAAAATAAATAGAGGTACAAAAATCGTCAGACTCAAGGTACTTCCTGCCCAAATCCACGGTTTTTTGCGTCGGATTATCAACATCAATTGAATGAGAAGGGCGTAAAATCCAATTAAATTAGCACACAGTAACAATCCCGCGATCGCTTTCACTTTGTCATCGACACCAGTGGGAAACAGCAGTAACCACGGGAACCAGACAATTGCCGTAATCCCTAAATTCAACGCGATCGCAATTGACGAAGGACTCTTTTCAGCCCAAAGCCAATCCCACCATGACATCTGCACATTTTTAACCTTTGAATTCTGACGTTGGAATTGCCCGTACCTTGACCAATCCAGCAAACTTTGTCGTTGCGGCGAAATTGCAAAACTAACCGCTAATAAGGCAACCAAGCTAAACAGAGAAATTCCAAACAGACAGCCAAATAGTGCATCTTTGCTAGTTATAAACTGGCGGGGAAGGGACCAAAATAATCCCAATAGCCAAATTTGAACACTTCCTACTAACCAGTAACTCTGTTGTTTATTTAACAGCGTTCCATTGGGATTGCGGAACATACGATTAGTTGCTTGCCAAACCCAGTAGGCGCTAACGCTAATAGTGATTAGCATCCACAACGTTAGCTGTAAAGGTGCTTCACCCAGATTCCAAATAAACCAAGACCAATTTCCCAAATCCCTATATGTCAAGGTTTGCCAATCAAAATGCCAATCCAGCACCCCAATAAACAAACTTCCTAACCACGCCCCGATTAGACTAGCTGCTAACCCTTGATAAGACGCTTGAGTTAAGGACGCATTGAGTAATCCTAAACCATAGAACAATCCACAAGTGACCAGGATTAAAGCATAAAAACTGATAATCCAAGCCAAGGGAACACCCGCAACAATTCCTGAGATCCAATGTAGAGGAATAGCCAAACTTAATCCCAGGTAAACTAATATCGGCACACCTAGCATTTTCCCCCACAAAATACGCTGACTAGATTGGGGAGTGAGGCGAATAAAATTGAGCGTACCACGCCGATGTTCTTGCATCCAATCAGAAATCAGCAAATAGACGCCGATGGAAAATAAAAACAGAGGTAGAATCCAATTCAGTGTTCTGAAAATCGTCAGCCAATCAACTTCCCAGACGGATTCGACACAGTAATCATTAACACGCTTCGTACAATTTTGGCTAGAAAACGTTAATAAAATTAACGCTTGAATCATTAAAGACGTTGCCACAACCAGGCATCCATTGCGGAGTTGCAACCGTCCTCGAAGTTCTCGCATAAACTGGGGATTCCAGTCACCCAGTCGGTTTATCAGTGTAGAAAGCATGGGAAATATCTCCAAATTAACTGTTCGTTCGTAGTTGCGCTTTAGCGCCTAAAACCTTGAGTCATAACCACAAACACTGAACTCATACTCTCAAGTTTAACGGGTCTTTTATCAGTTTGTAGTCAGCGATGCGAGCGCTTATGGCACTAAAGTGCCGACTACGAACGAACGAAACCCGCTTAAATCAGCAACATTTACATTAAGTTGCCTCTAACGACGACTTGAGGAATGTCCCGCTAATAAAGCTTGAGTTGCTGACTCACCTGCTTTGCGTAGTTGCCGTGTTAACTGCACCGTTAATAGTCCCCAGATTAGGCATTCGGTAAGCAACGCCCAAGCCATCATTGAGGTAGCCGCATATTCAATTCCTGCCCAAGGAAAAGACGAAAATAACCAGGGAATAGGATTATCCGAAGGCTCAACTCCCAAGACTAACAACAGAATTGAAGGCAAACTCAGTACAGCACCAATCGTTCCCGTTGCCCACAGCGCCCGCTTGGATGTTTTCATCATTAACATTAACTGCGCTAGGGTAGCACAAATGAGAGTAATGCAGATAAAGAAAGCAACCGCTAACAACGCTTTGAGTTTGTCAAATCCTGGTTCATACCACACGGCAATCCAAACCAAAAACGGAGTTGTCGCAATCGCTACATTAAGTCCAATGGCGACAATAGCTGGACTCTTTTCCCCCCAAATTAAATCCTGAACGATTCCCCCCTGTTTGCGACTTGTTCCTTGTTGCTGACGATAACGCGCCCAATCCTGTATTACCTGGCGATGAGATGAAAGTGCGGCAATTAAACCCAGAAATAACACAGCATTGAAGCAGGCGATTATAGCGAGATTCTCAACAACTGAATAAGAGGAGTAGACATACTGTCTCTTTTGCCAAGCCAATCCTAACAGCAAGAGTTCAACACAAGCGACTAGCCAATAACTTTGTCGTTTACTCAAGATAGCTGCGTTGGGATTTTGAAAGCGTCGCTTCAAGGCTTGCCAAATCCAACCTGTCCATAAGGTATAATTCACTAAGACAAAACTGACGATACCTAATCCAGCTAAACCCACAGGAAAATGGAACCATTGCAGTGTTTGGATGTCGTTTTTCGAGAATGGAAAGGCTTGATAATGAAGTTCGGTGTGATTATAGAGATAGGGTAGAACTACAGCCGGAGAAAATAAATTGATCCAGTCAGCCGGACTGTTAGATATCCAATTGTTTTGGGCGATCAACAAAAAAGTAAAAACAGCACCACCTCCCAACCAGGATTGGAAGCCATTTAACCCAGAACTTATTAACCCAAACAGCAGTGCTGCACTGTAGAAGAAGGCACAACCTGCGATTAAAACAGCATAGAAACTGAAAATTTCTCCTAGAGTAATTTGGGCAGATAAGCCTAACCACAGATGCAAGGGAATGATCAGAATGGCGGCGAGATAGAGTAAGATGGGGACGCCTAACAATTTGCCGAATAAAATACTCTGGGCAGATTGGGGACTAACGCGAATAAAATTAAATGTGCCGCGACGTTCCTCTCCGGCTAAGTCAGCGATTAGCATATAAGTTCCCACGATTAGCAGGATAAATAGGGCAATTACACTCAGCAATGCGAACATTTGTCCCTGTTGATATTGCCACCACAGAGGAATATCGATGGCATCTTGCGGGCATTTGTGGACGGTTTCAATTCCTTGTAGATGGGCGATTTTTGCCTTAACGTCCGCTATACTACCTTTGAGTTGATTAATTTTGTCCAGATCAAAGGATTCTGCACTGCTATAGCGAAAGAATTGGTCTTGAAGTGAGCGATACTGTTCCCGTAGTTGGGACAGTTTGTCCTGATTAGCGAGGTAACTATCTCGTAGTTTACAGAATATCTCGGTGCTGCGAATGTAGGGGTAAGCATCAGGATCACTCAAGCGAGTAAATTGATTCAATCCATAGAAGAACATGGCTAGATAGCCAAGTACCGATGCGCCAACTGCGATCGCGATATTCCGCCCCTTTAATTTTCCCTTCAATTCCCGCAAGAGTTGCGGGTTCCAGTCTCCTAGTCTGTCTATTCCTTTGAGTAGCATGAAAACAGTCTCCTAAATTTGGTCATTTGTCCTTAGTCTTATGTCATTTGTTATTCGTGAAAAAACCTGGATCGGGGCTGCTATAGTTACATCGGGGTGATGTCAAAAATGATAATAGTAAAACCCGCCCCTACACATAATTCAAAACGTTCTAAGAGACTTGCTGATGTCCTAGCTTTAAGAATATGGTTTCTAAGTCCTCTTGGGTACAGTGAAACTCGGTTAACGGAATTCCCGCTTCAACTAGCGATCGCAACAACATCGCACTCTCTTCTGGATTCCCGGAAAAATCAACCCGTATCTGGTTCTTTCCCGAAATTCGTTCGATTTCTTGCACTAACGGATAATTTTTCAATTCAGCCGCCAATGTGTCCATATCTCCTAAACTGGAGAGAATAATTTTCTGACGGCTAAGGCGGCGATAAAGTTCAGCTAAAGGCGCACTTTCCACCAAATAGCCGAGTTCCATAATCCCCACTGACGTACAGAGTTCGGCTAAGTCACTTAAGACATGGGACGAAATCAGAATCGTCATTCCTGCTTCTTGTAACGTTTTAATAATTTCCCGAAACTGCATCCGGGCGATGGGATCTAATCCGGAAACGGGTTCATCGAGTAGCAGCAGAATCGGTTCGTGAATAATCGTTCTCGCCAAACTCAGGCGTTGTTTCATCCCCCGCGATAGGGTAGCAATTAAACTTTTGCGCTTACTGGTAAGCTGTACCAGTTCCAACACTTCCCGTAGGCGTCGAGTACGTCGGGGTTCTCGCAGGCGATAGAGTCGGGAAAAATAGTCCAGATAATCCCAAACCGTTAAATCTTCGTAGACAGGGAAATCATCGGGAAGATAACCAATGCGCTGCTTGAGTTTGGGGTTGCTTTGATCTCGCAACAAGCGATCGCCATTAATATAAATTTCACCCGTCGTCGGTTCCTCAGCGGCGGCTAACATGCGAATTAGCGTCGTTTTCCCTGCGCCATTGGGACCAATCAATCCATAGACTTCACCAGCGGCGACTTGTAAATCGATATCATTGACGGCGATATGTCGGTCAAATTGTTTTGTCAATCCATGGGTAGAAATGGCTAAGTCTTGACTTAGGGGGGGTGGGGATGGGAGAAATGTTCCTGCTTCCATAGTTGATGCTGATGGGATCTAATGTCCGCCAGTTTAACCTCTTTAAAGCCAAGGTATCTCTCATCCGGTGACACTTATGCAGTTTGGGCGGGGGATTGGGGAACTAGCACTAGAAAAAATTAAAGTTAACGGTTGAGATTAGGGAACACCTTGGACTTCGGCGTGAGCGCTCAGTCGAGCCGTCGAACGCTTACCTCGGCTTACTTCGACTTCGCTCAGTAACACGCTCGGTGTGTCACAGGAAATAGGAAACAGTAAGAATTTGAGGTTTCTTAATATTTATTAACTTTACTTCAGCGATTGATATCACGCCCAATATAAATAATATCCTGTTCGTCTTCTAATTTGCTCTCAATTCTAGAACAGGAAAATGCCACGAGAATCTTGTCTCCTGTCTTAGTCTGACAAACCACTTTAGTTGTGTTGATGCCATTGCAATAAGATCCATTTTTCTGTGCCACTAAATTTTTCACCTGAGATTCATCAATAATTAAAGATAAAGATTTGCCGATTAACTCAGAATTGTTATAACCGAATAAGAAATTAGCTGCTTTATTGACAATTTTTATAACAGATGACGAATTAGTGACGAATAAAGCATCTCCTATATATTGAATAATTTTATCAAGATATTGACTTGATGCTGCCCAAGCATCTAATAATAAGGTCGTTTCATTTGAGCGTTGAACTAAAGTCTGTTCTAAATTCATCCGCTCAGTGACATCCTCACATAAAATAATTAGTTTATTTCCTGCCTGATAGTCTTCACTGTCATTAATAATATACATATCAAAATAGAGAAGATTACCTCGTCCAGAAAATCGTCCAATTCCTTTTAAATCAAAGTTTAACTGTCGCCCCTGAAGGATATGGCTTAAAATCTCTTCAATCCCTACAAGTTCCGGGAAACTCAGACGCACATCCTTACCGATACTCAAATCCTGAGGACGGTCGGCGAACTGAGCGATTTTATGAGATAGTTCTAAAATATTGAATGACTCATCGACGGCTAAGTATTCAATATGACGAGAAAATAATAATTTTTTAAACAGGGGATGCATGGAAATTTATATTATCTAGATTGGCTAATCTTTTCAGTTTTATTTTATTTTATTCCTAATAATTTTTGACCTCAATAATTACAGCATAGAAATTATATATGGCAAGCATAGGATTTAACACTATTAATTCTTCTTCATTCATCGTATTTCGCGTGAGACTCCACCCTCAGCAGATCCTTCGCAGGCTCAGGAGGGTGGAGAGGGATAGAGGTCAAATCGACCCTTTCAATAAGGGGAGATTTGACAATCCAGTTGAAGGCACGACATTTCGACTTCGCTTGGCGGCGAACGATTAACCCCGTGCTTCGCTGCAACAATTGGACTTTGGATGCAGTGAACTGTCCCAACCGTTTCCAGTTGGCGTCACTGACCGAAACTTGTCTCTCGGTGTCTCCAGAACACCAACCGACGTAAGTCTTCCCAGCTTTTTCGGCTATAACTTTGTCACCTTTCCTAAACCCATGGCGGGTAACTGTGCCGCCATACTTGCGCCGCTTACCTCCTTTAGAAGGGACACATAAATGTAACTGTCTACGGCTAATTGGCGGTCTACGGATTACCGCAAATGGTGCAGGTGTGATTTGAACATAACCACTCCAGTCGCCATGTTTGGCATTATCAGAGTGCCATTCCTGCCATCGGGTAAACTCAAACGCGGCTAAGGTTACACCGTCAACAGCGTGAGTTGCTGGAGTTTGATTAGCTTTGTTCTTTTTGTCCTTAGCTAATCCTAGCCATTGTCTAAGCTGACTGGTTCCGTTACCATCCCGTTGCCACCCCTTGTGGGTAACAACAGGAGCTAACTTAGATAGCCAGTTGAGCATCTGTCGTTGTCCTACCATAACTGGAGAGAATCCAATACCAGACCGAGCCGATTTACGACCACTGGTTTTATCTACGTCAGCCATGACCAACTCATAATGAATGGCACTAATCGGGAACAGCTTAAACAGTTCTTTGACTACCCGTAACTCTAGCTGCTTATTGGCTCGAATTGACGGTGGGAGTTTGCCTTGCCTGCGATTATCAAACCGAGCTTGACGATGACAGCGTTTAGAGTAAGGCAGCTTCCGGTTAATCCGTCTCCCCCGTCTGGCTCGACGCATGACCCGCCGTAATTCCATCCGTTCCTTAACCGTCTTGAACGGTAGAACCAGATGTCCCATCCAAAGGGTAAAGAGACTCGATTGAACCCCAATCCCCGAATAGCATTTACCAGGGTCTATACCCATGGCTATGGGTTGAGTATTCTCTTGGGTTTCAAAGGTCAATTGAATGGCAAAACATTCTAAGTCGTTATGTACTACTTTAGCTTTACCATCCCTCAACCAACGCCTAGCGCGGCTGGGTTTTGTAGGCATTAACGGTTTACCTGATTTCGATAAAACTGGTACTCGTAACATGGTGATAAACCTCCGAGTAAAAGTGTGTAGTCCCTTCCCGCCATCTCAGCTAAGATGTCTTGGCTTAACAACAACCCGACAAAAGGTTTTAGAGGTAATCCGGACTAGGGAAATATCCGGATGTCTGTACCAAGCTGAGACTCTACGCGGTATTCAACGTTTAATGACGTTTGTCCGTCAATCCCTGACTTCAAGCGATAGCTAAGTCAGGGTTGTTGAATATTCTTATCCTGCTTTTATTAATCACCGCTGTAGCTGGCTACGTCTCTACCTGATCAGCGTAGAGTTTAACCAAGCTGGAGAAAAGCAAATACTTCCTCCCTGAGTGTGTTTATTGGCTATCCAATTATAATAATTTATTTTACAGCAATCAGAAAATAGGTAGTCATCTTGCCTCTACCCTTCACGTCAATCATACCTCGTTGCTCAAACTCAAATGTATCCTTTAATTTTTCGTAGATTGCCGCTGTTACTTGGATACGTCCGGGTATACTCTGTGATTCCATACGGCTGGCAATGTTCACGGTATCTCCCCACAAATCATAACTGAATTTTTTTAGACCAATTACGCCAGCAACCACAGGTCCGGTGTTGATGCCAATTCGCATATTAAACGCCTGTCCCGTCTGGTCACGAAATTGGGCGATCGCGGCTTGCATATCCAGTGCCATCCGGGCGATCGCGTGGGCATGGTTGAGGGGCGATCGCGGCAATCCCCCCACCACCATGTACGCATCCCCAATAGTTTTAATCTTCTCCAATTGATGCTGTTCGCACAGTTCGTCGAAAATCGAAAAGATTTGATTGAGTAAGTTAAGCAGCGTAATCGGAGGCATTGAGGACGACAGTTGAGTAAACCCGACAATATCAGCAAAAAGAACCGAAACTTCAGCAAAATCCTCGGCGATAATCTGATGTTCATGTTTCAATCGATCGACAATCGGTTCAGGTAAAATATTCAGGAGTAGCTGTTCAGATTTTTCCTGCTCTTGTCGCAATGCGGCTTCTGCTTGTTTACGCTTTATAAACTGTCCTAACTGATTACCAATTGTTGCCATAACCTGCGTTAGTTCCGGATCTGGGGGTTGCACATCATAGGAATAGAAGGTGATTACACCCAAAATTTGCTCATCGTCTTGAATCGGAAAGCCAAAAGCACTGCGTAATTCAGCAATTGGCAAGATTGGGGATAGCGATTCTGAGGTGATACCGCTAATCCATTTAGGAGAACGACTCGTCCAAATTTGACCCAGTAATCCCCCCTTAGGGGATGCGATTAATGGCTGAGTTATCGACATCGATTCTGGAATCGCGTGGCTAACCCAAGTGTGTTCGCACCGCAACTGAGGTGTTATCCTATCTATCTCGCGATCGCCTATCACTTCTGAAATCCAAAGTTCACCCAAATCCCACACCAACGTTTCACCAATTGCAGGCAAAATTTTAGGCATAGCCTCCTCGATTGTGCCTGAATCCGATAGAATACGGCTAATGGCATGTTGAGTAGCTATCCGCTTTTGTGTGCGCTGACGTTCAGTAATATCGCGACCAATATAAATAAAATGGAGACTACTTTCTGTTTCCATTTGAATCGCTGAACAGGAGAAGGATACCATTATTTTTTCTCCCGTTTTTTTCTGACAGACAACCTCCCAATTATTGATAAATTTTTGCTCAACACAAAGCTGCTGTTGATGTTCGGCAAGTAAGTCATCAGCTAGAGACAAAATTAGGCGCATAGAGTTGCCAACTAACTCAGATTCGTCATAGCCAAATAAATTTTGTGCCGAACGATTAACTGTTTTAATGGTTCCAGTCGGCTTCGTCACCAAGAGTGCATCTGCCATAGCCGTAATAATTTGATCAATATACCCTTTAGATGCTGATAATCGACTCAATAATAAACGGGTTTCATTAGTGGCTTGAACTAAGGTTTGTTCTAAAACCATCCGTTCTGTGACATCTTCTAATAAAATAATTAATTGATTTGGTTTGTCAGGGTTATACTGGTCAAAAGCCAAAGGATGTTTAATCACATACAAATCAAAATACAGCGATTCGCCTGTCACTGAACACCGACTAATCCCCTTTAATTCAAAATTATCCTGTCGTTCGTCCAGAATATCAATCAAAATGGTTTCTAACCCAATGAGTTCTGGAAATCCCAGACAGATATTTTGTCCTTGGCGAACTTGATCGGAATCTTCGGCAAATCGCTTGACTCCCGGAGAAGTCTCCAGAATTTTACCGTCTCTATTAATTAGTAAATATTCCCTATGGCGTGGTACTAACAGGGATAAAAGTTTATTTAAAAATCTGCTCATATCAGCTTGGGTTTAGGCTTTCAGCTAAAGCCACATTATTCGGTGCAGGCGTCTAGGGTGGCAAATCTGTGAAATTGCTCCATGTTTTCACCTTTGACAGATCCTCGCTATTTTTCGTACTATCAACTCCAGCCTATAGTAATGTATTTCATCGTTATACATAATGCGATTTTGTCATACAGTCGATGAAATCTTCTTCATTCAACCATTCGCTGAGCTAGGGTCAAAAAAATATCGTCAACATTTTTACCAGTTTTCGCTGATGTGGGATAGACAGCAGCGATTTTATTTGGATAATTCAATTGACACTTGTCTAGCAAATCTTCCTGTTGTTTTTCCGAAAGAAGATCCGCTTTATTTAACGCAACGATACCAAATCCTTTTGGATTGACGGATAAAAACGCCTGTAAGTGATCTGAAATATGATCGATTGTGACTTGGCGACTGACATCAGCTACGATTACCGCACTGGTTGCGCCTTGTAGGTACATCGGCGTCACCGTTTTAAATTTAGTATTTCCCTCCAAATCCCAGATTAGCATTTGTACCTGGAGCGCCTTTTTTGGCGTCTTGGCTTGCACCTCAACCGTTTTTCGGGAAATCTTTACCCCCACAGTGGACAAATACTTATCACTAAACTGTCGTTCTACAAAGCGACGAATTAAGCTGGTTTTACCGACACTAAAATCACCCAGCATACATATTTTTTTAGAGATCAGAGAAGTCATGCTTGTTGTGTAACTCCAATTGAGAGGGAATAGAGTATAGTATATTTAGAGTTAAGCGATATAAAATAGTTATAAAATTATTGGTTATTTGTGTTTCTTATCACTGACGAATGACCAATGATGGGCGATTAATTATCCAGATATGATCTCCAAAGAAGGGCAATTGAGTTAAGTAAAACCCGCCCTTACAACAATGTAAAGACGCGCCATGGCGCGTCTCTTAAATGCTGCCATAAACCGGAACAGCCGCACCGCTTACATCCTGCGCCGCGTCTGAGGCTAAGAAACAAATCACTTGGGCGATAGATTGGGGTTTCACCCACTGAATGGCATTTTCTTCCCCCATGGCTTGGCGATTGGTTGGTGTGTCAATCACACTAGGGAGTACACTATTGGCAGTGATATTCGTGCTTTTGGTTTCATCCGCGATCGCTTGAGTCAGGGCGACAACGCCAGCTTTTGCTGCACAGTAGGCGGCTAACTGTCCCCCCGGTTGCACAGCACCCCGCGATCCTACGGTAATAATGCGCCCATAATTCTGGGGCAGCATTTTCGCCAAACTGTGCTTGCACACCAAAAAGGTGGTATTTAAGTTCAGGTCAAAATCGTTTTTCCAGGCTTCATAACTGTATTCGTGGGTTTTTCCCATGGAAAAGCCACCCACTAAATGGATTAGTACATCCACCCCTTCCATATCGTTGATCATTTTGCTGACATTCGCCTCATCAGTGAGATCGGTAGGGACAAAGCTAATCCGGGCAAAATCCGCCGGAGATAGGATTTGTTTCAGGCGTTCTACATCTTGAGGATTGCGATAAGGAATGGTTACCGTTTTGGGTGTAGAGGCTAATACGGCTGGAGTCACCCCTATTCCTAGTCCGCCAGTACCGCCAGTGAGTAAAACGTGTTTGCCTTTCATTAAGTTGAACAGGTGGGTATCTTCCTTTCCCAAAATACCGTAATTTGAGCAGCGATTAAGCTGCCCTTACTCTATTCAAGCACGAATTGGCTTCACCTGATCGGATGGATGTCTAGGATAGGCGGCACAAACAACAGGGGTTTGGTTACCAAACCCCTCCGAGTCCATCGTTTTACCTCGTGGGACTCCGACCTCAACGAAGTAGGTCGGAGGGGGATAACTGGACAGCAATCCCAGTAAACAGCTTTCCCGGATCAATTCCGGCTGCAATATCTTGGGTCTGTTCACCTGACGGTTCCTTGACTAACTGGACTTGAAAGACACCTAAGTCATTGCGTATAACCTTGACCTTGCCTGACTTTAACCACCGTCGAACACGGCTAGCTTTAGCTGG